>NZ_CP147248.1:0-295000 GCF_002148425.2 Enterococcus sp. 12C11_DIV0727
TTCTCAGTAACTGAAACTGAATGAATTGGTTTAACCTTTAAAATATCTAAAAAGAAGGTAAAAATTGGGATGCCCACGATTAAGCCCCAAACCCCAAATAAACGTTCACTGATCAGTAAGATAACAAAGGTATAAAAAATCGGTAAATCTGTTTTACTAGACATAAATTTTGGGTTTAATACATAAGATTCAAACAAATGCACGACAATGATCACCACTAAGATATAAATCACATCATTAATGCCGCCTTCAGAATACGCAATAAAGCTTAATGGAATACAGGAAATGATCACACCCGCAACTGGTATCAAGCTTAAAATAAAAATCATGATCGCTAAGCTTGGTAGCTGATGGAACCCGATTAAAGCTAAGCAAATCGTTGTGATACCAGTATTAACGACTGCGATAAAAAATTGTGCTTCCATAACAACACCAAATGTATTGACAAATTTATCTGCAAAGAAGTAAATATCTTGGAAAAACCAGTCAAAATCACTTTTTAAAAATAACTTAGAAAAATCTGCCATTTGTTTTTTCTCGATCATAAAAAAGAAACTTAGGATGAACGAAAGGACAAATGAAAGGCCAATCGATCCAATATCTTGAACATAACGCAAAAGAATACTAGCCCCATTTTGAATTTGAGACATTAAGTTTGATTTCTCTAGATAATTATCAATGACGACTAAAAGTTGATTATGATCATCTGTCGGAGTTTGATAAAAATGAATCACAGAATTATACATTTGAACTGATTGATGAATCAGAACCGGCACATATTTTGTAATGGCTAGATAGACTAAAAAAACAATCAAAGAATAGGTCGCCAAAACAAGAATGAGGGAGGGGATTTTTAAATAGCGCTGAACAAATTTCACGAAATGGAGCGCTAAAAACGTAAAAATAAACGTTAATAAAATCATCGTGATCATACTTCTAGCTAAAAATAAAATAAAAATAACAATCGCTAAAACAAAAAATCGTCTTAAACGATCGTTTTGAATAAATTTTTCATAAACCGACACAGACTTCACTCCTTATAAAGTTTTACTTTATTTCATATTAAGATAACTATAATGCTTTTTCACATTTTAAGATAGCAGTTTTATCGATAAACCTAAAAAAATAACTAGATATTAAAAAGTTTTTTTTTAGAAGCGGTTTTGTATATGTGTCTAAGTGTTATTTTTATTCTGTTTAATTTGTATTAAACGTAGTATTTTTATATTTTTCGGGAATTTATTATTATCTTATTTTGTTATTCTATTGATATTAGCTCTTCTTTTTGTTAAGTTTAAAATACAATAAGGGGGTTAAAAAGTGAAAAGGATAAAAAAAATAACTTTATGCATTGTTTTTGCATCATTATTATTCTTTACGGGATGTAGTAGTAAAGCAAATGAAGGAGATCTAGATAAAAAAATCTATGATCTAGAAACAAGTTTCAAAGAAACATATCAATTGTGGGTAGATATGAAGAATATGGGAGAAATCAAGAATAAAGAATATCCCAAAGATCTAAGAAAAGTAGCGACTGAGTTTAAAATTATTGGGGATAAAGCAAAATTAAGTAGCTATCAAAAACTTCTTAGTGAAGAAGATAAAATGATTTATGAAACCTATCGACAATTATCATCAGAAATCAAGGAATTGGCAAAAACAATTGAAAAATCGAAATTTGAACAAGCAAATACACAATATGAACTAATTTTAGAAAAAGAAGAAGGCGTGAAGGAGTAGGGGAATGAGTAGAAAAGGGTGGAAAAGAAAAAGCCTGACATTGTTTGTGACAGGTATACAACTATTAGGGTTATTTCCTTGGGGAGCACTTCAAAGTTTTGCACAAGAAAATGAACAAGCAGAAACGGTTGGTTCAAGTGAAGCAATCGCTCCACAAGAAAAAGTGAAAAAAGAAGATCTCGATCAGCAGACACAACAAAAACTTAAAAAAGCGGATGCGAGTACTGAGAAAGAAAACGAAACAACTGAAAAAACAGAGGATAAAACGGAAACAACGTTAGACGTTGCACCACAATTAAAATCAGCGTTTGAAGCAGACGAAAACAGTATGCTAACGTCAGTTAAAGACGATATGGCGAAAAAAGGGCTGACAGAACTGGTAGCCGATCGTTCAGAAACAACAAAAACGTTTATTCATCCTGAAACGGGTGAAGGGGAAACCGTTGTTTTTACAGAACCAATACATTTTGAAAAAGAGAAAGACAATTGGCAAGAATTTGAAGGTACGTTTCAAGCAGAAAAAGATACGTTTATTGCAAAAGAGCAGATTGAAGTTCAAGTACCAAAAGAAGTGACTGAAAAAGAAGTACCGACAGTCAAGGTTGGTGATGCAACAGTCGGAATCGGGTTATCAGACGATAAATATGAAGTGCAGTCAGTTAAAGACGACAAAGTTTTATTAGCTGCTGAAAATAATTTAGAGCCTGTAGAAATTTCATATCAGCCAACTGGAGTGAAAGTCAGTCAATATATTTCAGAAGAAACGGATCTGACCACCGTTAAATTTACGTTAAAGCTACCTGATACCCTGCAAGCAAAAGATGAAAAAGAGCAGGGGATTATTGGTCTTTATGATGGTGAAAAGCTTGTGAGTGCTGTTCCTACACCAACGATTGAAACAATAGCTGGCGATTTTATTTCAACTGCAGAGGCTGATTTTGACAGTAAAACGAATACCTTGACACTAAAAGCCCTTGACACAGAAAAACGTCAAAACATAAAAGCAGCACGTGTCAATGTCCAATTTGTCCAAGCGAAAATCGAGCAAGGGATTGAAGCAACTAGTATTCGTCAGTATGATGACAAAATGAATTATTGGTTCCAAGATTATATGTATATTGGCTATGATGATGGCTATAACGGAACATTAGGCGCAGCACATTTTGTTACCTATGGGTTAATCAAGATCCCTGATGCAGAATTGAAAAAAATTGGTAAAGGTAGAGAAATCGAATCAGCAAATCTTTCATTATTTAGAACAGGAGCACCAGGTTTTTGGGGAGATCGTGCAAAAGATGGCAGCGGAAAAGTAGTCAACCGTCATTTTGAAGTTCATGGCTTGACTAAAGATATCGGAGCCTTTTCTAAAGCTACGTATAAAGGGTTTAGTGATGCAAAATTCCCTTATGGACCACCTGCTAATGAATCTGGCAAAGAAACCATGATTGGTGGTATCGATCCAAATAACCGTAGAGTTAATTTTGACATCACTAATTTGGCCAACGACTGGATCAATGGCGGCAGTAATTTCGGGATGATCGTTAAAACCAATAAAGTAACGTCACATGAATTACCTTATTCCACTGCCGAAGTTTTTGCTGCACCTAAAGGTGGCGTAACGACGACATCTCCTTATTTGGTGATTAAGCATCGTGAACGTCCGCCAATCGATAAAAATATGCCGCTCAAAGATACCTCCTTGAAACTAAGACCCTTTGTCAGCTCCGATAATGATGGTTTAGTTCAGTTTCAAGCATTAGGGATGGATGGCATCGGTCGACCAGATGCTAAGATAAATTATCGTGTGATTGATACAAGTGATAAAAATAAAGTAACCTTTTCAGGAACAGATCCATCGATTGGGAGAGATTATATTTTTCCTAATTACCCAAAACTATTTGAACATGCGAATCGTTACTTAGAACTTTCCAGCAATTGGCAAACCAATACATTACTGACCAGTTCTTTGAAGGAAAATCATCTTTATAAAGTAGAAGCCACGATCACGCATGGGAAGGAAGAATCAAAACAAACCTACGATCAGTTCCAACTCTATAAGGTCACGAGCCAAGATACATTACCACGTCTCTTAAAATTTTATGGATTAGAAAAACAGCGGGCTACATTTATGCGGGATAATAACATGAAAGATGAGTTATTGACCCAAGGAAATACTGTTTTTATCCGAAATCCCAAAAAAAATCAAGGAAAAGCGTATCAATCACAGACACTTTCTAAAGCGGATAAAATTCGTTTAGATGCCTTGTCTGTTGGCCGAGGGAAACATTGTAAATACGGGTTTGAACCAATCAACATTGGTAGCGGGAATCTAATTTACGAAATGACAGATAGTGTTTGGTACGATTTTGAAGAAGAGCAACTTTTTGCCAGAACCTATAATTCTAAAGGCGGCGGTATGGATAGCCCAGTCGGCAGAAACTGGACACTAAATCAATACTTGACCCTAAACCAATTAGAAGACAAATCAATGATGCTCACAAAAGAAGATGGTGGTAAAATCTTTTTTGACCGTGGGAAAGATGGGCGTTATCAAGTATCAGACGATTCGCCTTATACATTGATGAAAAAAATCAAAGATGAAAAACGCAGCTTCGAATTAACGAATACAGAACAAAAGTTGACCTATCTATTTGATGCAACAGGGCAAATAAGAAAAATCACGAATGCCTACGGTCAAACTAAAGAATACAGCTACGAAGAAGAAACTGGATTTTTAAAAGCAATCAAACAATTTAACGGCGGCAAAGTTTTATTTGATTGGGATGGTAATGGGCACATAAAAAAAGCCACTTTCCCAGATCAGACAACGAACACCTTCGAATACGATGCAAAAGGAAACTTAACAAAAGTGACCGATGCGTTAGGGAAAAAAATAGCGTATACGTACAATGATAATCACTTTATGACCTCGTATTCTGATGACGAAGGAACATTACTTTATCAAAATAAATTTGATAAAGAAGGCCGTGTTATCGAACAAACGGATGCCAAAGACAATACTGTTACGATCACATATGATAAAAATAAAACGACGACGATCGATGGCAACGGAAATCAAGAAATCACCACCTATAATGACCATTTCCAACCAACAAAGATTGAGTACGCTGATGGTAAAAGTGAAACCAAGCGCTATAATGATCGCTACCAACTGATTGAGGAAATCGATCGAGCAGGGAATAAAACAACCTATGAAAACGATGCAAACGGGAATGTGACAAAAACAATCTTTCCAGATGGAAGTACAGAAGTCAGTTTGTATAATGCTCATAACCAATTGACAGAGCAAACCGATCGTTTAGGAAAGAAAACTAGTTATCACTATAACGAACAAGGGAAGTTATTACAAACCACACGTCCAGATGGAAAAACAATCACCTATTCTTATGATGGACAAGGAAAAGTGACGAGTAAGACCGATGCAAATGGAGCCGCTGAAAATTATACGTATCAGGCGGGGAATTTAACGTCGATTAGTGATGCTTATGGAGCAAAAACAGGGTATGAATATGATGCAAAAGGCTTAATCACCAAAGAATTTGATGCAGCTGGAAATGCTAAAACATTTAAACGAAATAAGCGTGGTGAACTGATTGAAGAAACTGATTTCAATGGGCATAAAAAGACCTATTCTTATAGTCCAGAAGGATACTTGCTTTCAGAAACAGATTTCAACGGAAATCAGACAAGTTTCACCTATGATAAATTAGGCAGAAAAACGGCTGAGACCAACCCCGCTGGTGGGAAAAAAACGTTTGAATATGATGCAAATGGAAATATAACAAAGGAAACAGATTATCTGGGGAATGCGAAAACATTTACTTATAATGAAGTAAACCAAGTAATCGAAGAAAAAACGGCTACAGGCTCCATTACGCGTTATACCTTAAATGCCCTGGGGAATCCTCTAACTGAAACAGTTGATGACAAGAAAAAAACAACCTATGCTTACGATAAAAATCAAAATCTAATCAAAAAAGTTGATGCCTTAAAACAAGAAACAACCTATGAATATGACCAAAAAAATCAACGGATCAAAGAAACCTATCCAGATCAAACGACGATTCTTTATGAATATGATGAGTTGGGCAATGTGACAGCTAAAACGGATCGTAATGGACTGAAAACTACCTATTCTTACAATGAAAAAAGTCAATTATTAAAGGAACTGTCAGGTGATCGTGAAACCAATTATGCCTATGATATACGAGGCAACAAGACATCTGAAACTGATCCTGAAACTAATCAGCGTTCTTTTGGATTCAATCCGCTAGGTTATCTTTCAGAGCAAACGGATGCTGCAGGGAATAAAACAGTCTATGAAACTGACAATCAAGGAAATGTGACGAAAATTACAGATCCAGATAATAACGTGTTAACCTACACGTATGATGGAGAAAGAAACGTCTTGTCACAAACCGATGCACTAGGAAATAAAAAATTATTTACCTATAATTCATTGAATCAGCTAGCTACAACCGTTGAAGCAACGGGGGATATTACCCAATATCATTATGATGCCAACAGTAATTTAGTTGAAAAAATCGATGCATTAGGGAATAAGACAACCTATAGTTATACAAAAGAGAATCAGCTACAAGCAGCAACAGATCCATTGGGACAACTAAAGCAGCTCTCTTATGATCTTAGTGGGAATTTAGTTTCATTTGAAGATGCCATCGGCCGAAAAACAACGTATTCTTATGATTTGCTAAATCAATTAACAAAAGAAGTAACGCCAGGAAAAGTCACAATCAAGTATAGCTATGATGTTCTTGGTCAGCGTATTAAGCAATCTGACAGTAATGGTAAAAGTGAAAGCTACACCTATGATAAAAATGGTCAGATGCTTACAGCAACAGATGAACAAAAACGAAAAATTTCCTATGAATACAATCTTTTTGGTGAAAAAATTGCCGAAACGGATGCTGCAGGAAATAAAACAAGCTATGCATACAATAAGTTAGGGCAGCAAACGACAATCACTCATCCACAGGAAACAAATCAAACGCTAACCTACGATCAATTAGGACATGTTTTGGAAGAAGTGATGCCAAACGGCGGGAAATATGCCTACAGCTATGATAAACGTGGAAATTTGATCAAAGAAACGAATCCACTAGGCGAAATACAAAGCTATGCCTATAACAAAAACGGTCAGCTGATTCAATCAGCAACGGCTAAAAATGAGGTCACAACTTATAGCTATGACAAAAATAATCGCTTGGTTGAAACCAAAGATCCTTTAGGCAATAGTCAAAAAATCAAGTATGATGCTAATGGGAATGTTATAACGGAAATAGACGCTGAAGGAAATCAAACAGCCTATGCCTATGATGGCAATAATCAGCTGATTCAAACCATCAATGCTAAAAAATTCGAACAAACAGTTAGTTATGATCCAGTTGGACGAAAAATTGCTGAAACAGATTTCAATGGCAATAAAACAAGTTACGAGTATAATGTCAATGACCAACTATTGAAAAAAACAGAACCAAATAAACGCATCACAACCTATGAATATGATGCACATGGAAATCTTTCAAAAATCACGGATCCTAAAAAAGCTGTGACTGAAATGACCTATACTGCCGATGGTCAATTGGCATCTGAAACGAATGCTAAAGGCTATAAACGATCATATGAGTACGATTCGTATCGCAATTTACTTGCAGTAAAAGACAACGTCAGAAAAGAACCACTTGAACAATATAGCTACAATAATTACCAGCAACGCGTATCAGAAACGAATGCAGCAGGTAAACAAACGACTTACGACTACAATAAATTTGGACAACTAACGAAACTAACCTATCCAAATCAAACCAATGTCTCATATAGTTATGACCTACTAGATCGAGTATCTGAACTAACGGATATACGCGGCAACAAAACCAAGACAGAATATGATGCCAACGGACAAGTGACCCGCTTTATCGCACCTGGTGAACAAGTTTCAACCTATGAATATGACAGTAATGGAAATGTAACCAAAGAACAGGATCCAATGGCGTTTACTTCTAGTTACACGTACGATAAATTAAATCAAGTAGCAGAAGAAACCGATGAACTTGGACACAAAACAACGTATGCTTATGATCCATTACAACAAGTCGAAAAAATCACAGATCCTAGAAACCATCAACAGACAATGGAATATGATGGAAACGGAAATTTAGTGAAAGAAACAGATGCAAAAGGCCAAGAAAAACACTTTGGCTATGATGCAAATGATCAACTGACTAGCGTGAAAAATCGATTAGGAAAAACAACCAATTATACCTACGATCTTCAAAGTAATTTGACTAGTGTCAAAGATGCACTTGGCAATCAGACTACGTTCAACTATTCGCCAACGGGTGAGTTGGATAGTGTTCTTTCAGCGAATGGCAAAAAAGAAAGCTATGAGTACACATTAGATGGACAACTAGCGCAAACAACGACACCAAAAGAAGAGACGATTCAATACAAGTACGATGAAATGAATCAGCTTGTCGAAAAAGTCACCAAAAATGCTAACTTCACGTATACTTATACGGATGAAGAAAAAATGGCAAGTGCAGCCTATGAAACAACGGAGCCAACTGTAGAAATCGGCAATGAAGCTCTGAAACAAGCTGTCCCAACTAAAGGCGAAGTTGCATTTGAATACAATCAATATGGAGATGTAACAAAAGCAACGGATGAATTAGGTGAAAACTTAACATACGGCTATGATGCTTTAGGACGCAAGACTAGCGTAACCTACCCAAGTGAACGAAAAATCACGTATGAATATGACAAGAAAAACCAACTAACCGTTGTAGCAGATGGTGATCAAAAAACGGTATACGAACACGACGGAGCAGGTCAAATCAAAAAAATCAGTTACCCAAATGGTACAATCACACACTATGACTATTTAGCCACAGGCGAAATCAGCTCAGCTGAAACCTTAGAAGCAAATGGAAAATCATTGGCAAAAATGACCTACGCGTACGATGAAAATGACAATCTCCAAAAAGAAACGATTCATTACCCGAAATTAACCCTTGAAAAAAACTATGAGTATGATGCCGAAGATCAATTGACGAAAGTCACTGAAATCGAGGGCAAGAAAAAGACCGAAATCGAATACTATTACGATGATGCTGGTAATCGAATCACTTATTCAGAAAAGGTCAATGACAAAGAGAAAACCTTCTATGAGTATAAAGTCAATAACATGAATCAAGTGACTGAAATTACGAGTGAAAAAGGCGCTAAATTTGAGTATGATGCCAATGGCAATGTCGCCAAAAAAATCGCCATGACCGGTGAAGTAACGACCTATCTTTATGATGTAGAAGATCGTTTGATCCAAGAAACAAGTAGTTATGGTGTTTATACCCTTTACGGCTACGATGCACTAGGTAATCGTGTGATCAAAGGTACGGCAACCGAACATGGGCGTCGAATTAAAACCGATCTAAAAGCTTGGATGAAACAAACCGATTGTACCGCCCAATTAGCTTTAAATAACCAAGATGTCACCTTACATGAAATCTTAACAGCTGTAGCAAAACAACCAATCATGGCGGATCGCTTACGCTGTTTACCAAAAGATCGTCCGTGGCGCAAAGACCATGATAAACCAAGAAAAACCGTTGAAACGGAGAAGCTGAAAAAAGAACTGGATAAAAACCATTCAATCAAAATCGTTACGTCATTGAATGAATACAATCAAGAACACACGAGTCCAGCAAAACTAACCCAAGAAACCTATGATAAAAGAATTAAAACCACCCAAAGACAAGAATTTACCTTTGGGGAAGAAACGGATATTTTAGGAGACCAAGAAGATCAATACCATCGTGATGGTTATAGCAGTATCGGGACGATCACGAATCGACAAAGCGGTGAATTAATCACCAATACCTTGTATAATGAATATGGGGAAGCCGCCTTGCGTTTAGAAAACGAATACGGATACCGCAGTGAATACCATGATCAGTCGAATCGGATCCATTTACGTGCAAGAGAATACAGCACCACAATAGGACGTTTCTTACAAGAAGATAGTTGGTATGGAAAAATGGAACAACCCCAGAGTCAAAATCGCTATATTTACGTAGAAAACAATCCACAAAAATACCGTGACCGTAGTGGAAATGCCGGTTGGTGGTCTAAAGCATGGAATAATGTGAAGAAAACGGTCAGAAATGTTTGGAATGGCGTGAAGAGAGTCGTCAACACTGTATGGAATGCGATTGTCCCACCTGCTTATCGTTCACCAAGTTCTTGGAGTGGGGTTGCCTCAGGGATTAACTATATAGGAAACTATGTGGCAAGATCGTATACTCCACGGCGCAATTACGTAGGTGTCAATTATATCCGGGGAAGAAATGGTCAACCTGTAGGGTATCAGACGTACAATCAAGCGTTGTATTATCAAAGTGCGGCGTATCGCTATCAAGTACAAGTTCAACGAGCGAAAGCAACGCGTATGATGGCAACTGTTCGAATCAAGAAAGCTTGTGATACGGCAGATAAAAAATGGACGGGTGCGAAAAATTCTACCAAGAGCTCAGGAATATGGGCATGGACTGGACTACCTACTTTAGCAAGTGGTGGAAGTGCATTGACAGGAAAAGCTGTTGCTAGTGTGGCAGGGAAATCTGCTCTAGCTTTAGGAAGCGGAGCATTAGGTGGTTTATTTGTAGGGTTAGTTGGAATAGGACTTAACACACGAGCGAAGGATTTACAGACCGATGACGGAATAGATGCTAGAAACTATGGGGTGAACAGACTACCTAAAGGCTGGACATCGAATGATTATAATGTAAGTGGTCAACGAGGATCATTGGTTGTTGATAATTTAGGTCGTAGAAGGATTAGCGTTGATCGGACCAGTGGAAAAACGACTTATTATAGTGCGACTGGGGAAACTTTAGGTGAAAACGAGAGTGATGGTTTAGGAACTTTGTCAGATGGAAAGGCTATTCCTAAACCAAAAGAAAATCATAATGTAAAAACTAATGGCAGAGTTGGTGATTTACCAGTTAATGGTGAGCCTAATTCAAGTTCTGATTTGTATGATAAATCAGGAGATCTTTTACAAAGGAGATTTTATGACAAAAATGGTCAGGCTGAACTAGATATAGATTTTAAACATAGTGATGGACATAATAACCACACATTCCCGCATGAGCATAATTGGGATTGGAGTGGTAAAAAGCCAAGTAGAAAGTAGGTCAGATAATTTATGGATTACAAATTGATTAATAATGAGGATGATATACGAACATTTATGGAAAGTTTTTATTATTTCCATGATAGTTGTCTTAAAGAACTAAAATATGTAAGTGGCGGATATTTGAATCCTGATGGAAGTATGCATCCCATAAACTCAGTTAGAAGCACGAATATGATTTTTCAAAGTCAAAGAGCAGAGTATTCCACAATTGAGATTCAGTTTAATTATATTAATAAACTAAATCTAGAACCAAGAGATGAAACTTACGATAGTATTATTTATGATGCTTCTTTAAAGAAAATAGAAGATTTGTTTTATTGGAGTGACTGGGGAGGTTTTTCTTTACAAGACGTAAAAAAAATGAACGGAACGTGGATATCGGCTAAGGAAGTAAAGTGGCGTCCAATTGACCATAAACTTGGAGAGAGTATGTATTATTCATAAGCCACAAGTTGGATAATAGCTAATAAAGTGGACAGAAAATAAGGACTTCGCAACGCAATTACGTTGGGGTCAATTATACCCGAGGAAGAAATGGACAACCTGTAGGCTATCAGACATACAATCAAGCGTTATACTATCAAAGTGCGGCTTATCGCTATCAAGTACAAGTTCAACGTGCGCAAGCAACGCGTGCCATGGCAACTGTTCGAATCAAGAAAGCTTGTGATACGGCAGATAAGAAATGGGCGGGTGCGAAAAATTCTACCAAGAGCTCAGGAATATGGGCATGGACTGGACTACCTATTTTAGCAAGTGGCGGAAGTGCATTGACAGGAAAAGCTGCTGCTAGTGTAGCAGGGAAATCTGCACTAGCTTTAGGAACTGGAGCATTAGCTGGTTTATTTGTAGGGTTAGTTGGAATAGGACTTAATACACGAGCGAAGGATTTACAGACCGATGATGGAATAGATGCTAGAAATTATGGGGTGAATAGACTACCAAAAGGTTGGTCATCAAATGATTATAATGTAAGTGGTCAACGAGGTTCATTAGTTGTTGATAATTTAGGTCGTAGACGGATTAGTATTGATCGAACCAATGGAAAAACAACTTATTATAGTGCGAATGGGGAAACTTTAGATAGTAATTCAGATAATGTACCAGACAAAGTACGAGATGTGTTAGATCACATCAAAAAAAATAAAGGAACGCCTCCAGATGGCTATAAAGGCGGTAGGGAATATAAGAACAACCCTCAACCTGGAAAACAAAAATTACCAGATGGAAAATATAAAGAGTATGATGTTGATCCTAAAGTAAAAGGGCAAGATAGAAATGCAGAAAGACTTGTAGTTGATGAAGAGGGGAATGCTTGGTATACAGATGATCATTATGACACATTTAAGAAAGTAAAATAAAAAGTATAAATCTGAAGGGACAGACAATGAAATGGAAAAATGGTCAGAATTAATATCTGCTTTGAAATCAAAAGGAGTTGATTTTGAAATAGGAATGGATAATAAAGAGATTGAAAAAATAGAAAAGATATATAAGATTAGATTTCCTCTTGACTTAAAGAAATTTTATGGCTATGGATTACCAGTTTCATACAGTTTTGTTAATTGGAGAGATTTATCGAAAGAAAATATAGAGAAAAATAAACTCAGAATACAAGCGCCTATAAAAGGAATAAAAGAAAGTTTAAATGATGTTGATTGGGATGAAGTATACTGGGGGAAGGAACCAAAGGATGAAAAGGAAAGAAATAAAAAAATTTTGGACCATCTTAATCAGGCTCCGCGGTTAATCCCTATCTATTCTCATAGGTATATTTCAGAGTTAGAACTAACACCTAATCCAGTTATTTCTATAGTTGGATCTGATATTATTTACTATGGAGAAACATTATTTTCTTATCTACAGTATGAGTTCAAGTTGAAAGAAAAAAATATAGAGTACTATAAGAAAAAAAAGAATTTTATTCCTTTTTGGAGTGAAATTATGTAAAAAAAGTTCTTTTTTAAGAATTAAATTATTTAGCTGGGAAAATAATTAGCTAACATAAGTGTACACGGCTTATGTTAGCTATATACATATAGTAATCAAAAGAAATACCGTGACCGCAGCGGAAATGCTAGTTGGTGGTCTAAAGCATGGAACAATTTGAAGAAAACGGTCAGAAATGTTTGGAATGGTGTAAAGAGAGTCGTCAACACTTTCTGGAATGCGATTGTTCCACCAGCTTATCGTTCGCCAAGTTCTTGGAGTGGGGTTGCCTCAGGGATTAACTATATAGGAAGTTATGTGGCAAGATCGTATACTCCACGGCGCAATTACGTAGGTGTCAATTATATCCTGGGAAGAAATGGTCAACCTGTAGGGTATCAGACGTACAATCAAGCGTTGTATTATCAAAGTGCGGCGTATCGTTATCAAGTACAAGTTCAACGTGCGAAAGCAACGCGTATGATGGCAACTGTTCGAATCAAGAAAGCTTGTGATACGGCAGATAAGAGATGGACGGGTCAGAATAAAGGTCTGGTAGTAGGTATGGCATTTGTGATTCCAATACCAAGAGTACGTCCAGTCCCACCTATAACAATGATCCCTAAACCAGGCCTAGATATTGGAAACTTCTCATTTCCATCATTACCAAAAATCCCAAGTGCAAGAGACCTTGCGAATGGGATAGTAGGATGGTTTATTGGGAATTATATTCAGAAAATAGCGAAAGATGCTAATAAAAATACCTCAATAAAACCAGAAGCAAAATACAAAGGTAGTAAAAAGCATGGTGTGAACTGGAAAGAAGGACCTGCTACAGCTAAAAGCGAAGGAACACCTCAGGGACAGTGGAGTAATAAAGATTTGGATTATGCTTCTGAAATAGCAAAAAAATTAGGAGCAAGAGAGAGTGGGTACTTCGATTTACCGCCGGGTTCATCTTCAGTTGTTTATAAACCGGATGGGAGTACAGTTCCAGCTAAAAGGATATGGATAAGAAATAATGGAACAGGCACATTTCATGGATATCCATCAGAATAAGAAAGGAAAATTTTGTAATGTTTAGAATACAAGCAAGTAACCCAAAAATAAATAGTAATGGAGCAATGGAAATAGAAGATATTTCAGATTTGTCTGATTTAATAGAAAGTGCTTATATTTTGCATACTGAAGATATGATAATGTTTTGGAATTATATTCCAATAGTTGTTTCGTATAAATATAATTTAAGTGAACTGATAGATGATGTTTTAGAAATGCTATTTCAGCTTCGAACGAAAGAAGAAGGAACTCTGACTATTGAATGGCCTTCAAGTTCATTTCATGGTGTTTGGAATATGTCTTGGCAAAGTAATGATTGCTTAACAATTGATTCAGAGTGGACATCAGTTGTGGGAGGAACGAAAAAACTGTTAAATGATGATTCTAGAATAGAATTATCAAAAAAGGGTTTTGTCGCAGAATGGAAAAAAGTGTTGGAAAATATTATTAATGGTTTACGGGAGATAAATAAAAATAATCTTTTGAATTCTGCTATTCAAAAGATTGAAATAGAATATAAAAAAATTGAAAAGTATGGTGAATTATACCAAACTTAATCTAGTAATAAGTGCTATTTCTTATTGATTGTGAATTGAAAATAGAATTTAAAAATCCAGAGTAGCTTTATATTTTAGTTGCTCTGGATATATACATAGAGGTAGCCCCCCTGTAACAACGATACCTAAACAAGATCTAGATACTGGAAACTTCTCATTCCCATCATTACCAAAAGTTCTAAGTGCACAAGACCTTGCGAATGGGATAGTAGGCTGGTTTATTGGGGATTATATTCAGAAAGTGCAAGAAAAAAATATTGATGATATTGCTAGAGCGAATGATTGGGGTAGTCCTAAGACATTAGAGAGACATTTTGATGACCATGGTGTAGAAACAAATTCAAAAAATTTAGAAGATTATGCAAAAAAAGCGCGAGACTTATATAATAAAAGAGGTTCTATTAACAGTAAGACTGATAGTGATGGAATAACAAGAGTTTATGATGATACGACAGGTCTTTTTGGTGCATATAATAGAGATGGTAGTAGTAGAGCAATATTTAAACCAACAAAAGAAAAAGACTACTGGAATAGGCAACCAGGCAAATAACTTGAAAAGGAGTAGAGGTAGAAAATGTTTAAATGTTTAATTTGTGGCTTTAATAAACTGGAAATGGAACCATATGGAAAAGAATATCCTTCAGGTGAAGTTTGTTCTTGCTGTGGCTTTCAATTTGGTGAAGATGACGATAAAGGAATTTCTCATGAGGGGTGGAGAGAATCTTGGATAAAAAAAGGCTGTCCGTTTTGGTATATGCCTGATTTTCTAGAAAATTGGAATTTAGAAGAACAACTCAGAGGGATTGGAATTACACTCGAAAAGAACAATGAGATAAAAAATATATGTCCTGTTTGCGAGTTTGATGGATTAGATGAGCCAGCTTATAATATGCTGGGATATGGCTCATATGATATCTGCTCTTGTTGTGGCTTTCAGTTTGGATTAAATGATGATCCACAAAAAATAAAAGGGATAAAAAAATGGCGTGAGAATTGGATAATGGATGGTTTTGAATGGCACTATAAGCCAAATAAACCAGAGGATTGGTCACCATTTGAGCAGTTAAGCGCTTTAGTGAATCAGCAATACGAGAATCATCAGTAGAAAAGGTAATCAAAGTTGGAGTAAGCTAAGTATTTTTACAGCTTACTCCGACTATATACATAATTTATTCAGCATATTCTTAAATAGAGAATTAGGAACTGAATTAATGTTTGGAAGGGTACTATGCTATCTTCACCTCGTTCTTTAATTTCTTGAAGAGGAATTCAGTCAGGCGTTTACTACGTGAGAAATTATGGACTTAAGACCTATTATTTACAGTATCAATTATATCTGAGGTAGAAATGGACAACCCATAGGCTATCAGACCTACAGTCAGGCATTGTATTATCAAAGTGCGGCTTATCGCTACCAAGTACAAGTTCAACGTACACAAGCCACACATATACCAAGGTTTCTGTAGAATAGGAGACAATAGAAAAAATGGATGCAAAGAAGATTCAGCAAATTATAGATAGTAATCATTATCAGGATTCACGTATCTTAAAGCTAAATGCTAATTACATGTTTGATGAAGTGGAATTAGTTCACGAAGATACAAAAGAAGAGTCTGTCTTACTTTATTTTTCAGGCTGTTATAAAGTTCATTTTGATCATGATAATAATTATGATAAGTTAAAAAGCATGAAAGAAATGTCTACTTCTCAACATTTATATTTTATTCAAAATATAAAAATAGGGGAAATAATTGTAAACGGAAATCCATTTTATACATGTAAAATAGAAAGTTGGCCGTTAGACTTTGAGATTTGGTTCAAGGACATTTCAATATCTAAAATTAAAGCATCGGATTTAGTATAGCTGATTATTGCTTTAGAATTGGAGGGAAATACTTTGGATGTAAAAGAAATTCAGCAAACTATTGATAAGAGTGAGTACAAGGAGTCATATATTGTAAAATTAAATGGTAACTATATGTTTGATGAAGTTGAGCTAGCTTATCAAATTTCAAAAGAAGAGGCAATTTTGATTCATTTTTCAGGCTGTTATAAAGTTCATTTTAATCATGATTTTGATCAGAATAAGAGAAGTAATGTAAAAAACATGATTTCATCTCGAAAATATTTGTATGTTCTTAAATGGATAACACTGGGGGACATAATAGTGAATAAAAACTATTTTTATACTTGTCAAGTCGTGGGGAATTTATTGAATTTTGAAGTACAATTTAAAGAAATAAAAATTTCTAAAGTTAAAATAAGCGCTTTGTGATAGAAAATGATTTGTATTTACTGAAAGTAATCAAGACAGAATGAAATAATTTCGGAGTTGGGACAAGTTGTATTTATTTAACTTATCCCAACTAACTACATATTTTACAGAAATTAGCACATAAATAAGATGATTTATAACTAAATTATTACTTTGAACGAAAATGGATTAAAATTCTACATAGCTAGAATTTTATTTTATAAGATTAGTAGTAAGTCGAAATGAACAAATATAGGTCGGATAATATTTAATAAAGTAAATGGATAATGCGGTTGCTTGAGAATAAAGAGTAAAAAAACATCATAAGAAATATTAGTCCGGCGAAACTAACCCAAGAAACCTATGATAAGAAAGTCAAAACCACCCAAAGACAGGAATTTACTTTTGGGGAAGAAACGGATATCTTAGGAGACCAAGAAGATCAATACCATCGTGATGGTTATAGCAGTATTGGTACGATGACGAATCGACAAAGCGGTGAATTAATCACCAATACCTTGTATAATGAATATGGGGAAGCCGCCTTGCGTTTAGAAAACGAATACGGATACCGCAGTGAATACCATGATCAGTCGAATCGGATTCATTTACGTGCAAGAGAATACAGCACCACAACAGGACGTTTCCTACAAGAAGATACCTGGTATGGAAAAATGGAACAACCCCAGAGTCAAAATCGCTATATTTACGTAGAAAACAATCCGCAAAAATACCGTGACCGTAGTGGAAATGCTAGTTGGTGGTCTAAAGCATGGAATAATGTGAAGAAAACGGTCAGAAATGTTTGGAATGGCGTAAAGAGAGTTGTCAACACTGTCTGGAATGCGATTGTTCCACCAGCTTATCGTTCGCCAAGTTCTTGGAGTGGGGTAGCCTCAGGGATTAACTATATAGGGAACTATGTGGCAAGATCGTATACTCCACGGCGCAATTACGTAGGTGTTAATTATATCCGGGGAAGAAATGGTCAACCTGTAGGGTATCAGACGTACAATCAAGCGTTGTATTATCAAAGTGCGGCGTATCGTTATCAAGTACAAGTTCAACGTGCGAAAGCAACACGTGCCATGGCAACTGTTCGAATTAAGAAAGCTTGTGATACGGCAGATAAGAAGTGGGTGGGTAAGAATAAAGGGTTGGTTGTAGGAGCTGCATTTGTGATTCCGATACCAAGAGTACCAGTAATCCCACCTGTAACGATGATTCCTAAACCAGGTTTAGATATAGATAGTGGAAACTTCTCATTTCCGTCATTACCGAAAATCCCAAGTGCAAGAGACATTGCGAATGGGATAGTAGGATGGTTTATTGGGGATTATATTCAGAAAATAGAAAAAGATGAAAGTGATTTTAAAACCGAGAAACAATTAAAAGAACACTATAAGAAACATGTTGAAAAGCAAGGCGAGTTTGGTGATATTTCTCAAGATGAATACTTAGAAGGAGCAAGAGATCTAATTAAATCTAAAGGAAATAAAAAAGTTCACTCTAAAGTAAGGAAAAAGAATGGGGATACGCTTATTTATGATGAAACAACTAATGAGTTAGTCATAGTTGATAAAAATGGAAATATTAAAACTTATTTTAAACCAGAGAGAGGATTAGATTATTATAATGAACAATGAAAAATATATATGCCCAGTATGTGGATTTGAAGGACTAGAATTAGAAGCATATAATGATTTTGATGAACCATCATATGAAATATGCCCTTGTTGTGGCTTTCAATTTGGATTTGATGATGATAATGCAGAGCATGATAAAAATATAGAAATAGATCGATGGAGAAATAGGTGGATATCCGAAGGTTGTAATTGGTATTCTGAAGTATTTGAAAAACCAAAAGATTGGAATCCAAAAAAACAATTGGAAAAGTTAAAATTAGAAAAATAAAATTTGCCTTCTTGGTGTCCAGCAGAATTATTTGAAGTAGTAGATTATCAGGTTTATTTAGAGTGGTACTATTCTTATGAACCAAGCTCAGTTATCAGTGCGTTATGGAGATATAAAGAAATGGTGTTAACAGAGAATCATCATGATGATTTAATTGAAAGAACAGATGGCGCAATAGAAGTATTTTTTAAAAGGAAGAAGTAAATCGCAGATAAGAAGTGGGTAGATAAGAATAAAGGGTTGGTTGTAGGAGCTGCATTTGTGATTCCGATACCAAGAGTACCAGTAATCCCACCTGTAACGATGATTCCTAAACCAGGTTTAGATATAGATAGTGGAAACTTCTCATTTCCGTCATTACCGAAAATCCCAAGTGCACAAGACCTTGCGAATGGGATAGTAGGCTGGTTTATTGGGGATTATATTCAGAAGATAGCGGAAAATAGAGATTTAGATACTGGAAAATGGGCTAAAGGTTCATATAAAACTGAAAAAGATTCTTTACAAGATCATTTTGATAGACATGGGAAAGAAGTTGGGGCAGAGACTGTTGAAGAATATCTGAGAAAAGCAGAAGAATTTGCAAGAACAGCTAAGAAAGGTGTTCAAGGGAAAATAGTTAAAGGGGATACTCCAGGAGTTAAAAGGTATAGAAAAAATGGTAAGTATATAGATTTGGCACCAGATGGTTCCGTTATTTCTTTTGGAAAATAACGCTATATATTATTTGAGGGGTGACGTGCTATGAATGAAGAAACAAAAAAATATAGATTAACTGAAGAATATATACAGTATAAAGGGCGCATTTTATATAGAATCCAAGCAATTAAAAATTTTTCTGACGTAAACTGTGGGGAGTATGGTGGATTCGTAGAGTCCGAAGAAAATTTGAATCAATATGATAATAGTTGGGTATATGACGAAGCAAAAGTGTATGGTGATGCTAGGGTTGAGCATGCAGCGAATGTGAAAGAATCTGCAGTCGTTTTTGAGAATGCTATTATTTTCCAATATGCTGTAGTTAAAGGTAATGCAAAAATTTACGGCAATGCTTGGATACGTGAATCCGCACACATTTCTGGTCAGGCAAGAATTTGTGACGAAGCAAGAGTTGCTGGAACAGTTAAGGGGAACAGTGTTATAAGTGGGGACGTGACTATATATGGTAATGCATATATTAGAAGCAAAGGGAAAATCCACACGTCTAATGACTACGTTATAGTAGAGAATATGAATTTAGACAATCAAATACTGACTATCTATAAAGCTCGAAACAATGAAATTTATGTAACAAATCAAGAAGGTTATGAACAGAGTCTGGAAGCGTTCATGACAAATGAGAAGGATTGTGGTGTGGTTATTTATGAAGCGTTATTAATAAATGGATTTAATCTAAAATAAAAGTGAAGGATAGTTATCTAATGGAGAAAAAATATCAACTGACAAAAGAATTTATAGAAATTGATGGGCATAAATTGTATAGAATCCAAGCGGTCAGAGAGTTTAGTGTAGTAGAAAAAGGGGAGTACGGTGGGTTTATAGAATCAGAAAAAAATCTGAATCAATACGATGATAGTTGGATCAGTAGAGATGCAAAAGTCTATGAGCAGGCATATGTAAAAGATTATGGTGAGGTAAACCATGAAGCTGTGGTCAAAGGGCATGGAATTATAGAGAAATTTGGAAAAGTTTTCAATAATGCTGTAGTAGGTGAATTTGCGTGTATAACAGGAAATGCTCAAGTTATCCAAAATGCTTCAATAACTGGACGTGCAGTTATAACCGATGCTGCAGTTATAAGTGGTGACACACAAATTTTTGGTGATGTAAAAGTTACAGGCGTAATGCATATTGGTGGTACTGCTGTAATATCAAGTTTGAATGATTATTTTTCTATCTCCTCAATGGATGAAAGTATATTGATAATAGCTAAAGGAAGGGGAGAAGAAATATGGGCGTATAGAACAGGTCTATCAACTGTTCCTTTCAAAGAATATAAGAAGCAGGTTTCTTCTCAAGAGTTTGAATTGGTTCTAAAAATTCTTAGCTTAAAAGGATGGATTTGAATGATGTAATAAAGATCTTAAATTTTAGAGATGGTAGTAGTAAAACAATTTTTAAATCCAAAAAAGGAAAAGCTTATTGGGATAAGCAACCAGGAAAATAATTTGAAATAGGAGAATGATAAGTAATGTATATATGTATTATTTGCGGTTATAAGGGTTTGGAAATGGAATCATATGGAAAAGAGTATCCATCAGGAGAAGTATGTTCTTGTTGCGGCTTTCAATTTGGTGAAGATGATGATAAAGGGATTTCTCATGATAGGTGGAGAGAATCTTGGACAAAAAAAGATTGTCCTTTCTGGTATAGTCCTGATTATCCAGAAAATTGGGATATAGAAGAACAATTAAAAGGGATTGGAATCACATACAAAAAGAGTAATGTGATAAGAAATAGTTGTCCAGTTTGTGCATTTGATGGATTATTTGAATCAGCCTATGATGAAGAATATGGCTACCCTTCTGATGAAATTTGTCCATGTTGTGGTTTTCAATTTGGCTTGGATGATTATCCAAACAAAAATAAAGGAATACAAAAATGGCGAGAAAATTGGATAAGAAAAGGCTCCCTTTGGTATTCAAAAAGTCGTATTCAGCCGAATTGGACCGTAACAGAACAGCTAATTCTTTTGGCTAAAATTAGATAATACCTAATAAAATGGATAAGAAATATGTATAGGATGGTTTCCAAGGTTCTATCTCAATAGAATAAGGTTTTACGGTATAGGCCAAAATACGAACAATAGAAACATACTAAGATTAGAGGGTAAAATCATCGCCGAATGAGTTTACCCTCTATTTTTAGGTCTATAGTAAGGAGTGAAAGAAAGAGCGACCATGTGCTCATTGTCTGATTTTAAAAGTATGAAAGGTGGCAAATTTGAGTATGATGCCAATGGCAATGTCGCTAAAAAAATCGCTATGACTGGTGAAGTGACGACGTATCTTTATGATGTAGAAGACCGGTTGATCCAAGAAACGAGCAGTCACGGTGTTTATACCCTTTACGGCTACGATGCACTAGGTAATCGTGTGAACAAAGGTACGGCAACCGAACATGGGCGTCGAATTAAAACCGATCTAAAAGCTTGGATGAAACAAACCGATCGTACCGCCAATTAGCTTTAAATAACCAAGATGTCACCTTACATGAAATCTTAACAGCTGTAGCAAAACAACCAATCATGGCGGATCGCTTACGCTGTTTACCAAAAGATCGTCCGTGGCGCAAAGACCATGATAAACCAAGAAAAACCGTTGAAACGGAGAAACTAAAAAAAGAACTGGATAAAAACCATTCGATCAAAATCGTTACGTCATTGAATGAATATAATCAAGAACACACGAGTCCAGCGAAGCTCACACAAGAAACCTATGATAAGAAAGTCAAAACCACCCAAAGACAGGAATTTACTTTTGGGGAAGAAACGGATATCTTAGGAGACCAAGAAGATCAATACCATCGTGATGGTTATAGCAGTATTGGTACGATGACGAATCGACAAAGCGGTGAATTAATCACCAATACCTTGTATAATGAATATGGGGAAGCCGCCTTGCGTTTAGAAAACGAATACGGATACCGCAGTGAATACCATGATCAGTCGAATCGGATTCATTTACGTGCAAGAGAATACAGCACCACAACAGGACGTTTCCTACAAGAAGATACCTGGTATGGAAAAATGGAACAACCCCAGAGTCAGAATCGCTATATCTACGTAGAAAACAATCCGCAGAAATACCGCGACCGCAGCGGAAAAGCTGGTTGGTGGGCTAAAGCGTGGAATAATGTGAAGAAAACGGTCAGAAATGTTTGGAATGGCGTGAAGAGAGTCGTCAACACTGTGTGGAATGCGATTGTTCCACCAGCTTATCGTTCGCCAAGTTCTTGGAGCGGGGTTGCCTCAGGGATTAACTATATAGGAAACTATGTGGCAAGATCGTATACTCCACGGCGCAATTACGTAGGTGTCAATTATATCCGGGGAAGAAATGGTCAACCTGTAGGGTATCAGACGTACAATCAAGCGTTGTATTATCAAAGTGCGGCGTATCGTTATCAAGTACAAGTTCAACGTGCGAAAGCAACACGTGCCATGGCAACTGTTCGAATTAAGAAAGCTTGTGATACGGCAGATAAGAAGTGGGTGGGTAAGAATAAAGGGTTGGTTGTAGGAGCTGCATTTGTGATTCCGATACCAAGAGTACCAGTAATCCCACCTGTAACGATGATTCCTAAACCAGGTTTAGATATAGATAGTGGAAACTTCTCATTTCCGTCATTACCGAAAATCCCAAGTGCAAGAGACATTGCGAATGGGATAGTTGGCTGGTTTATTGGGGATTATATTCAGAAAGTGCAAGAAAAAAATATTGATGATATTTCTAGAGCGAATGATTGGGGGAATTCTAAGACATTAGAGAGACATTTTGATGATCACGGTGTAGAAACAAATTCAAAAAATATAGAAGATTATGCGAAGAAAGCACGTGATTTATATAATAGAAGAGGTAGTATCAATAGTAAAACGGACGATAAGGGAGTAACAAGGGTTTATGATGAAACGACAGGTCTTTTTGGCTCGTATAATAGAGATGGTAGTAGTAGAACTATATTTAAACCTGGAAAAGGAAAAGCCTATTGGGATAAGCAACCAGGAAAATAAATTGAAATAGGAGGATGATAAGTAATGTATACATGTGCTATTTGTGGTTATAAGGGTTTGGAAATGGAATCATATGGAAAAGACTATCCATCAGGAGAAGTTTGTTCTTGCTGTGGCTTTCAATTTGGTGAAGATGATGATAAAGGAATTTCCCATGATGGGTGGAGAGAATCTTGGATAAAAAAAGATTGTCCTTTTTGGTATAGTCCTGATTGTCCAGAAAATTGGGATGTAGAAAAACAATTAAAAGAGATTGGAGTCGTTTATAAAAAGAGTGTTGTGATAAAAAATAGTTGTCCAGTCTGTGAGTTTGATGGATTATTTGAACCAGCTTATGATGAAGAATATGGATACCCTTCAGATGATATTTGTCCATGTTGTGGTTTTCAATTTGGTCTGCATGATTATCCAGAAAAAATTAAAGGTATAAAAAAATGGCGTGAAAATTGGATATTAGGAGGTTGTCAATGGCACTTTAAACCAGACAAACCTGCAGAGTGGTCACCTCGACCACAGTTGACGAATTTGGTGAATCAGCAATACGAGAATCATCAGTAGAAAAGGTAATCAAAGTTGGAGTAAGCTAAGTATTTTTACAGCTTACTCCGACTATATACATAATTTATTCAGCATATTCTTAAATAGAGAATTAGGAACTGAATTAATGTTTGGAAGGGCATTATGCTATCTTCACCTCGTTCTTCAATTTCTTGGGGCGTAATACCATCAGGCGTTCGTTACGTGGGGAATTATGGTAGAAGAACGTATTACCACAACGAAATTACGTCGGTGTCAATTATATCCGAGGAAGAAATGGACAGCCTGTAGGTTATCAGGCCTACAGTCAGGCATTGTATTACCAAAGTGCAGCCTATCTCTACTAAGTACAGGTTCAACGTGCGCAAGCAACGCGTACTATGGCAACTGTTCGAATTAAGAAAATCTGTGATACGGCAGATAAGAAATGGGGAGGAAGTAATAAAGGGTTGGTTGTAGGAGCCGCATTTGTGATTCCAATACCAATAGTCCCAGTAGTCCCACCTGTAACAACGATACCTAAACCAGATCTAGATACTGGAAACTTCTCATTCCCATCTTTACCGAAAGTCCCAAGTGCACAAGACCTTGCTAATGGGATAGTGGGCTGGTTTATTGGGGATTATATTCAAAAAATAACTGAGAAAAATGAAGCTGTTTTTAATCCTAAAAATGGGACGACAATAAGAAAAGGTAATAGTAAAGCAAAAAAAGATACTGGATATTTACAAAAAGATGGTTCAGTTTGGTCACAAGATGATGGAGCCAGTCATGGAGGAAGTTCTTGGAAAAAATACAAAAATAAAAGAGATTTTGAAAAAGGAAAGCGAGAGGGAACTTACGATGAAAAAGGAAACAAACTTAGAGATTAGAACTGAAGATGGTATCATTCCTCAAATACAGCCAATTAATAGTAGCATGGTGAATAATGATAGTGAGTTATGGGAGCTATATATTCAAGCTGATGATTATGATGAATTACTTATTGAGTCTGAAAAAAAATACGAAAAGGTTGCATTAGATGTTTTTAATAAACCGATGGCTAAAGAAGATCCTCGATTAGATTTGCTTTCAAACAACTATTTTAAATTAAGTCAAGAAGCTAAATTTCTTTACTTTGTAAAAAAAGTTTTTGAATTAAATAGAGAAAAATGTTATATCGATCTTGGAACTTTTGAAAATAATCAAGATTTAATCGAGTTTCTGATTAGTCAAGAGAAGTACGTTGATCAAATAGATAAATATATCATATTAAATCAGATTGAAATTCTAAAAAATAGTAAAGAACCAATTTATTTAATAGATGACATTAATGTATTGAACATGTTTTTTAAATGTTTTTTACGAGAAAGTTTATGGAGTAGCTTGTACTTCAATACAGTACCTTTAATTATAAAAACGAATTATGATATCAGTATACCTTTGATTTTTCAAAATGAAGAAGACAAAAAAGTATATGAAAAAATTGCAAATGAAAGTGAATTGTTTTTTTTATAATTTTTTATTTGGATAATACCTAATAAATAAGTTAGATTTGGAATGAGCAAGTCATTGAAGGTTAGAGTAGCTATATAGTTATAGTCTACTCTAACTATATACATAAGATATCTATAAAGAATATCAACTAATAAAGTTAAATATACAAGAGTAAAAGAATAATATATTATGACCACAACACAATGATGTTGGTGTCAATTATATCCGAGGAAGAAATGGACAGCCCGTAGGCTATCAGACCTGCAGTCAGGCATTGTATTACCAAAGTGCAGCCTATCTCTACTAAGTACAGGTTCAACGTGCGCAAGCAACGCGTACTATGGCAACTGTTCGAATTAAGAAAATCTGTGATACGGTAGATAAGAAATGGGGAGGAAGTAATAAAGGGTTGGTTGTAGGAGCCGCATTTGTGATTCCAATACCAAGAGTCCCAGTAGTCCCACCTGTAACGACGATACCTAAACCAGATCCAGATACTGGAAACTTCTCATCCCCATCTTTACCGAAAGTCCCAAGTGCACAAGACCTTGCTAATGGGGTAGTTGGTTGGTTTATTGGGGATTATATTCAGAAAATAGCAAAGGAAACCATTTAGAAGTATATGATAAACATGGCAAACATATAGGTGAAGCTGATCCAAAAACAGGTGAGTTAAAACCAGGAACTGCAGATTTAAATAAAAAGCTACCCAAATAGGAGGAGAACATGTTGGGAGAAATAACAGTACCAATAATTAATAATGATATTTATGTACTTGCTGTGACTCAAAAATTTGTGATTGTAAATAATTCCTATGAAGGAATTTTAATTTTCAATAAAAATTTGGAAAAAATAGATGTGTATGAGATATGTTCAGATTTGATGATTTATCAAGTTTATTCAGGTTATAATACTGATACAATCGTAATACACGATGCAGAAAGTGGAACGATGTATATTATCTGCTTACGAGATAAAAAACAAATAGTGATAAAAGACCAGTTTTTACCATATACAGAGTTTTGTTATTTTGAAGAAAATAGTTTTTTATTAAGACGTTTGGTTTATATGTATAAATTTTCTTTATTGACAGGGGAGGTAATTGAAAAAAAGTTTCAAAAGGAAAAGATTATTGGATAAATATCAATAAAGTAGACACAAAAAGAGCAGATACTTAGTGAGAATCAAAGTATTTATCTTCCATTTCATTTGGTGTAAGCATACCTAAAGTTCCATGAGGGCGCTGCGAGTTGTAGAATCCCTTGATATACTCAAAGCAAGCAAGTTGGACTTCTTGAAGAGAAGAAAAGGTTCTCCTGTTGAGTTCTTCTTTCTTCATATATTTGAAGAAAGCTTCTGTTACGGCGTTGTTCCAGGGATATCCAGGTTTCGATAGGGATTGAATAATAGAATGATTTTCTAAAAACTTTTGAATTCAACTGAAGTATACTGGGAACCTTGATCTGTGTGAAAAAGAACGGAAGCCGTAGGCTTTCTGACTTTAATTGCTTTTTTTAGTGTTGTAATAGCTAAAGTAGTGTTAATATTTTTGCTGACAGTCCAAGCAATGACTTTTCTAGAAAATAAATCTAAAATCACACAAAGATAAACAAATGATTTTTTTCCAACAGGAATATAAGAAAAATCACTAGTCCATACTTGATTTGGTACAGGAGGGTTAAACGCTTGCTTCAAATGATTAGGGCGTTTCAAAGAAACCTGACCTGCGGTCGGTTTAAAGACAGGTTTTACAGTAGACATTTTAGTTACGTTCATAGTGTTCATTAGGCGATAAAGGCTCCTATACTAGAAATATGGACAATTGGTTTCTTATAATTTATCAATAGAATTTTTTATTATGTAGAAAAAATATAACTACAAGATATTCAAAAGGATTTAGAAAATCTATGATTTAATTAAACTAGACTCGTGGGTCTGCGAGCTCACTGTCTAAAAAGTATAATATGAGTGTATCGATGATTTATTATCCGATGGACAACCAAAGAATTTTTATATGAATGACAATACAAGGAGTGAATAGAATGAGTGAAAAAGAAATTTATGAAGTTAGATTGTTTCCTGGCGAAGAGGATAGGTATGAAGATTGTATTAAAAATAATATAATAGTTATTGGTTGGACAGTTGTAGATGATTTAACTGATATGAATATTGAGAGAATAAAAGAAAAATTAAAATATCATTTTGATAAATATCCAAAAATCAGAATAACTCAAACTGCAAATATGCTTGATCGTTTTAGAAAAATAAAAAAAGATGATATAATTCTTATCCCTTATAAAGATAAAACTGTTACGATTGCCTCTGTCATAAAACCCTATATTTATAATAAAAATTTTGAAAATAAAGATATGGCTCATCAGATTGGTATTAAAATTGAGAAAAAAGTAAACTTAAGTTCATTATCAGAAAGTCTTCAAAATACTTTAAAAGCGAGATTAACATTAACAAAAATATCAAGAGATAAACATGCTGAAGTATTCGGAATAATAGAAGAAAAAAAATATGGTAAAACTACCTTGGCTTATAGAGAAAACATGAAATTTATACACAATACATTTATTAATACGGAGAATGAACTTATTAAAAAGAGTTTGTTATTCAGTGCCTTTTCACTTTATGAAAGCTACTTAACAGATCTTCTTAAGCGTAAAATAAGCCTTTCATACAAGGGTGGTTGTTTATGGGATTCAACTAATAATAATATTGTAGAAATATTGGGAAAAGATGCAATATTAAGTTCTTTAGAAAAAGATAATGGCAGAAGAAGGATATTCAATCTTATTTTTAATGAAAAATTACAGTTTCCTACTAATGAACAACAAAATTTAAGAAATTCTCTAGCTCATGATATCACTTCTCCAAGTATACAGGATGATATAATATATTTTTCTAATAAAAAAAAGGACACCCCTGCTGAGGAAATTATTCCTAATATCTTTAAAGAATTCATATCATATCCTGATAAGTTATTAAAAATGAATAAAGATTTAAAGAATTACTAAATTTCTGAAGTTTAACTATATAAAAATGTTAATTATTACTAAATTTTTAGATGCAAAAGAACTTAAATTGTTACAAATTAAGTTTTCAGACTATAGACACTATGAATTAATTCATGGTGTCTTTTTGGTGATGAAATATAGCTAGTTAATTTGTTCAAAAGGGTATAGTCAATTGATCATTTTTTGAACACTGCTGTTACAAGATTTTAGAATGTTCAATAGAGTTGCTCAAATATAAATTAAGGATAGAGAAATTCTCTATCCTTTTTGTTCAATTAAGTACCTATCCCAAAAACATTACTATTAAAGAAGAACGAAATTTGAAACATGCAATTGAATATATTCTTGATCCGGAAAAAAACAAAAAATCAAACGTTGACTATTGGCTATAAAATCAATGCAGTGAACAACGCTTTTTTTGAAATGAATTTAACGAGACAACTAGCTGAAAATGTCTTGGGACAAGCAAACAAAAAATCCAATGAGGAAGTTATTGCTAGACACATTGTTCAATCATTTGATCCCAATGATAATTTAACATCTGAAGAAGTTCATGAGATTGGCCGACAAACAGCACTTGAATTTTTAGGCGGCGATTATGAATTTGTGATTGCCACACATGTAGATAAAGATCACCTGCATAACCACATTATCTTCAATACCACGTCAAGTGTTGACTTAAAAAAATTCCGATGGCAAAGAGGGACAGCTGCACACTTAAGAAATTATTCCGATAAAGTGGCCGACTATCACGGGGCAATGATCCTAGAATCAGCAAAGCAAAACTCGCATACAAAATATCAAGAGTATCGAAGAAAGTACGCTTTTCGATTTGAATTAAAAGAACGTCTGAACTTTTTATTGAAGCACAGTACAAGTTGGGACGACTTCTTGCTCAAAGCAAAAGCATTGAGTATTGAGGTGGATCCAAACCATAAATCAAAAGAATATGGTCAAGTGATTAATTACAAATTATTGGATATGCCACAACAACGTCCCGCTCGTGATTATACATTGAACAAAAAACAACGAATCTATAATGAAAAAAATATTCTGGAACGTACTGGGAAAAATGATCCTGATGCTATTTTTCATGTCGGAGAAATTGCTCAAAGGTATGCGGAACAAAAAGCAGAAAAAGAAGAATTGCCGGATCTTACATTTATTATTGAGCCGTGGCAAATACAAAAAGATACAGTGACAGGTATCTATGTAGAGATTGCTTATGGTCGTTTTGAACAAGGTGTGGTGAAGATTCCAGATTACAAATTAGATCAACGTGAAGATGGCCGATATGAAGCACACTTCAATTATAAAGATACCTTCTATTTTTTGAGTGAAGTGCCAGGCAAAAATAATAAATTTGCAAAAGGTGCTTCGTTGGCAAATTACTTATCCGGTGAAAGTGGTCTGATTCCTAAAAGAAAGAATTCAGCTATTCAGCAGGTGAGGGAAATGGTCTCAGCGTTGAATATCCTCACTGCCCGACAAGTAAGTAGTCAAAATGCACCCAAAGTATTGGGCCAAGATTTCCATGACAACTTTGAAGCAGTACAAGAAGCAAGAGCAGCGTTAAAAGACAAGCTGCTTAAAGCAAACGAAAAATTAAAATTTAATTCGAAAAATACAGAGCTGTTAGCCAAAGTGCAATCACTACGAGAAGAAAAAAATGAGCTAGAAAAGCAGGTTAAAATATTCGAGAAGCAACTGAAAACATATGATGCTGAAATGGGCATTTCAACAAATAAAGGAATGAGCGAACCAGGTGATTTTGAAAAATAAAAACTGAAGGAGTGGAAAAATGAAGAAAACAAAAGCGAAATGGTACTTACTATTTTTATTGTGGCCTCTTTTGATTGTTGGGGCATGTGATCAAGTGTCACTTGATCCACAGTCAATAACTGAAGCTATAAATATACGGAATGAAGGAACGGAACAATCCACTACGCAAGCAGCTGCTATAGATATGCTGATAAAATATGATGGTGTGAATCAAGAAGCTGTCCTCAACGATAATCGGCCAACGTTTACTGAAGCTGATTTAAATTTGTCAAAAGGTGTGTGGCAAACTTTTTCAGATTTAGATCAGTTGAATCGTGTAGGGATTGCAAATGCACTGATAGGAAAAGAATCCTTTCCAACCGAAGCAAGAGAGCCGTTAACTACAGCCTGGAGACAAAAGAAACTTTCAGACGGTCAATGGCTCTACAATAGATGCCACCTGATTGGCTTTCAGCTTACCGGAGAAAACGACAATATGAAAAATCTTATGACAGGTATCAGGCAATTTAACACGCCGCACATGTTGAACTATGAAAATCAGATCATGGATTATATTCGCCTTACTGGGAATCATGTTCGTTATCGAGTCACGCCTTATTTCATTAACGATGAGTTAGTAGCTCGTGGTGTACAAATGGAAGCAGCAAGTATTGAATCAACTGATTTTGCCTACAATGTTTATATTTTCAATATTCAGGATGGGTACACGATTGATTATACAACGGGCAAAGCAACAAAGAATTAGGAAGAAAATTATGCTATAATAGCAAAGTAGAAAAGTTATGACGGTGGCTATCTTTGAAAGGTGGTGGTGCTTATGAATGTAAGTGCTAAAATCTTTAGAAAGGAAATGCCTTTTTGTCAGCATATGAAACAATTCAGACGATTTTTGCCTTTGGTATGTTTACCATTGCTTTAATCAGTTTAATTGTGAAGTTGCTAAAAAACGACAAAAAAAAGTAACCAGTCATTAACTTTGGCGAGTTAACTGGTTACAACTTGTAATTAAAACTTGCTACCGTCTTAAACGGTTCTACATAAGAGGGATATGTTGAAGCATATCTCTCTTTTCTTTTATATTGTATCATTTTTTCTAGATAATTTCCACTAATGAAAAATAGTTTGAATAAATGTCTCGTTTGTAAAAATAGAGTATAGTCAAAAGTGACCTTGTGCAGCTGCTGTCATATTTTAATTTAAAGGAAACAATTTCTTTTGAGCTATTTGGCAAAATAACTGAAAACACCTAACTAAATAACAGTTATACTCGAATAATATAAACTTATGCCAGTTATCTGTATAAAATCTATGCCATTTAAAAAGAAAAATGACAGGGCTGATACTAGTAGTTTTTCCGATGATAATTTTGAATGTAAATTAAATGAGAAATTGAAGCCATTCAAGTAACTAGAGGTATTTTTTACTGAATTATCGATCAATATGAAAAAAAAAATTGACTATAAAATAGTTTGATGATACAATCATTAAAAATAAATTAAAAAAAGGAGTGTTTTGTTTGAAAAAATTATTCTTAGGTATTGTTTGTAGTGGATTTTTATTTGGGATTTTGGGCAATGGAGTTATCTCAGAGGCTGCTGAAGTAGAAAATGTTAATGAAACAGCAGCAAATTTACTTCCAGAGGATGACGAATTTTATTATGTTATTGATGACAATTCTGGTATTCAAACGAGAACGTGGGCAAAAACACAGAGTTATAAAATTACAAAAGGTAGTAGAACGTACTTAGGTACATATACTACAAATAGAAAATCTACAATAAGCGTTACAGTTAAAGCTGGTCCAGCAGTTGTGAACTTGAAAAATGAGTACTCTGAAAGTGGAAAGTTTAAAAAGTATAAACAAAATTGTACTATTACAGTAACGTATAAGAGATATAGAAAAGTTGATAACAAATATGTTGATACTAAGACAGTGACTTCAAATACTTCGTACACTGATTATGAAAGAATTTAAGAAAAGTTGATGAGTACAAAAATTTACAAGATAATTTATATTGTAATATATCTTTTTATTAAAAAAATTATCCCAGCTGTAGGAGCAAGCTGGGATATTTTTGATAGTAATATTATCCTATTTCAGAATCTATTTTTAGTAGTATTGGGATGTTTACTTTTTAAACAAGATTTAATTAATACTTTAAAAAATGCTCTTACTAAAAAAACGTTTGGATTTGTAATTATAATAACCTTTACAATGTATCTAATAGATATTTCATATGCGATGATGCTTTCTAAGCCAGTTGCAATTCAATACTATTCTTACGGATTCTTAGCAATTTTACAATCAAGTATAATCATTCCTTTCATAGAAGAGCTTGTATATAGGTATTGCTTCATAAATTTGAAAGGAAAGACAAGCGTTCAATTTTTATGGATTATTTTTTCAAGTATTTTATTTTCAAGTGGTCATTTAGCAAGTGTAAATTACAATTTGATTTCACTTATTCCAGTATTTGTTTCAAGCTTATTCGTAAGCTATGTCTATGTCTATAAAAAGAATATATGGTACAACATATTTTCTCATTCATTATATAACTTTTTAATTTTTGGTTATGCTTATATTTTGGCATTAAACTGATAACTGTAGCTTTCTATCGTTAATTTTGAATGTAAATCAATTTTAGAATATATTGGATATAAGGCTATATTCCAATTTAAAGAACACTAAGTATCATGATGAAAATCATGATACCTTTTTTAAAGGAAAAAGTTCAATAGAGTACAGGCAATTGATCATTTTTTGAACGCGGGTGTTACCAGATTGTCAATTTCCTTTTTAAATGGCGGTATTTTTGCCTCGATAAATGGCGGTAAGGAAAAGCATTAATTGTTTAGTCTAAATTAAGTGTGCAGAAAATGATGACACTTTATTGAACAGATAGGGAATGCTGAAAATCAAGATTTCTACCTGTTCAACAGAAATCACTGGTTAAATGAATATACTATTTTCAAAAAAACTTGGATTATAGAAGTGTAATATAACAATTCTTATTTTTCTTCTTCCTTTGTTTACGGATAAATGATATATTGAAAATAATGTTAGAAATTATAATTTTATTCTTACTTAATGTAAGAAATAAAGTTATTAAATGAAGAAAAAGAAAAAAATATTATTGGTGATTTTAGTTATGATGCTTTTAAACATAGGCAGCGTTTGGCAGCCAAAGGCTGTCAGTGCAGCAGATACCATCATTGGAGATGATTATCCAGCAAAATGGAAAAAATATCCTGTGAATTCTGAGATACCAGATTCTTTTGGGATGTATGTTAGACAATGTACTCCTTTTGTTGCAAACCGGTTAAGTGTAGCAAACAAATTTAATATTCCGAGACCACCTGGTAATTGGAACGCAAATGTCTGGGGAGCAAATGCACGTAGTTTGGGTTATAAAGTTGATATGAACCCGAAACGTGGTTCTGTAGCTTATTGGAGTGCCAAATTTCACGTTGCTTGGGTAGCAGCTGTGGATGGGAATAGAGTTCTTATTGAAGAATATAACTATGATTATAATGGTAATTATAACTCACGTTGGATTAATAAAAATGCTGTAGATGGATATACATTTTAAAGATATAAAAACAGAAAATTTTCCTCTTATTCCTAATGAAACAAGTATTATGATAAAAGATAAAGCTGCTGTGTTTTATGATGGAACAGCTATAACAAGTGCCGATAAAATGAATGGGTATATTATAACTGGTTATAAAGATATCCCAGAAAAATATGGTAGTTTAAGAGCATATACTATTAAAGGATCAAATAAGTTACTTTATGAAGGTGATGTAGCGATACAAACTAGTCCTTATCCTTACTTAAAAAATGGAACAAGTGTTGTCTTAAAACAAAATGCTGCACTTGATTCAGATGGAAAGGCTATTAGTTCAGAGGATAAAAATAAAGGGTATGTGATCGAAAATGTTAGAGATATTAGAAAAAAATGGGATAGTATCAGAATATATAAAGTTCAAGGATTAAATAGATGGTTTTATGAGGGAGATTTAGAAGTACAAACGAGCCCGTATAAAATTATATCTACAGATACTTCTGTGCAAATTAAAGAATCTGCTTATTTCTATTACGGTAGTAAAGACATCAGTAAAGAAGATCGAGAAAGAGAATTAATGATTGAAGATATGAGATATATTAAAAAAGAATGGAATAGTATCAGAATATATAAGGTTCAAGAATCAGATCAATGGTTCTACGAAAGTGATTTACTGTCCACTCCGCAGTAATTATTACAATTAATATCATTATGTACAAGTTCAAAATTAATTAAATTAGAAGATGGATTTGCAATTAAAGTTATACTGAAGTAAAAACTAAGTGTCCAGAAAATGACCATTTTCTGGACACTTCTTTTTTTCACGTATTTTGTTCTAATTTTTGACTATATAGTGTTCAAAAAGCCGTAACAAAATCTATGTTCAATTAATTGTATTAATTGAAGATATGGTACAATCAAGTGGAAAGGAGTTGGTCATTTTGAATATTGGCTATGCACGAGTATCAACTGGATTACAAAATTTGGATCTTCAGGAAGACAGCCTAAAAAAATATGGTTGTGAAAAAATCTTTACAGATCATTTGAGCGGTTCGAAAAGCAAACGTCCTGGTTTAGAAGCTGCGATCGAGTATGCACGTGCCGGAGATAAAATTGTTGTTTGGCGATTAGATCGATTAGGGAGAAATATGGAGGATTTAATTTCTTTAGTTAATCGATTGAATGATCAAGGTGTGAGTTTTCATAGTACACAAGAAAATATCACCATGGATAAATCCAGTTCTACTGGTCAATTGATCTTTCATTTGTTTGCAGCCTTTGCCGAATTTGAACGAAACTTAATCTTGGAACGATCAGCAGCTGGAAGAGCAGCTGCCAGAGCAAGGGGACGTTTTGGTGGCAGACCTGAAAAACTTACACAACAAGATTTAAAATTACTGAAGACTTTAGTAGATAACGGTACACCAATTAAAACCATTGCGGACAAATGGAACATTTCTCGGACAACAGTTTATCGCTATTTAGAAAAAATGGAGAAGAATCATGAAACGAAGTGACTATGAACCATTAAGCTATTTTAATGATGAACAACGAGCTGCTGCTGTAGATATCTATAAAATCATTAAACCCAATATTATAGGGGAGGTATCTTTATCACGTATCTCTAATGAAACAACTATTCCGCTAAGAACACTGCAACGCTGGAAAAACGGATATCAAAAGTATGGTTTATCTGGTTTGATTCGAAGTCCTCGATCAGATTCTGGATCTACGAAAGTCGATACTACTGTACAATCGTTGATTGAGAATACGCGATTAAATTATCGACGAATTAGTATTGCTACTATTCATCGGAAAGTCAGTGCGCAATGTAATCAACAAAGCTTACCTGTTTCAAGTTATAAGCAAGTCTATAGAATTGTTAAAAGTATGCCTAATTCAATTATTGAACTAGCTCACCATGGAGTAAAGTCTTATTCAGAAAAATACGACTTGATTTATATTAGAGAAGCAGAGAAACCAAATGAATTTTGGCAAGCAGATCATACATTGCTGGACATTGAAGTATTGGATGGAAAAATGCAACGGCGACGTCCTTGGTTATCGGTGATCATGGATGATTATAGCCGAGCAATAGCTGGGTACTTTATTTCTTTTGATGCACCTTCAGCTATTTATACCGCGTTAATGTTGCACCAAGCAATATGGAGGAAAGAAAATTCTGAATGGCCCATTTGTGGGATACCTGAAATATTTTATACAGATCACGGAAGTGATTTTACTTCCAGGCATTTAGAACAGGTTGCAATGGATTTAAAAATTCGATTAGTATTTTCTAAAAAAGGAGTTCCCAGAGGTAGAGGGAAAATCGAACGTTTTTTCTTAAGTATAAATCAACTATTGTTAGAAAGTTTACCAGGATACACAAAGAATCGAACCACAGAAAAACTGTTAACTATTCAGGAATTAGAGAAGAAAATTGAGTATTTTTTGATTTATGACTATAACCATAGGATTCATTCGAGTACTCAAAAAACACCAGTTAATAATTGGAATAGATCCGGATTCTTACCACAAATGCCTGAAAGTTTAGAAGATTTAGACTTACTACTGTTGCATGTCTCTAAATCTCGAAAAGTTCATTCTGATGGTATCCGATTTCAAGGCTTTTGTTACATAAACACTAATTTGTCAGCCTATGTAGGTGAATTTGTCCAAATTCGTTATAATCCTCAAGATTTGGCTGAAGTAAGAGTATTTTTTCAAAATAAATACCCATCTACAGCCATTTCCCCAGAGCTATCAGATGTGACAGTGGATATTAAAGATATTGTTGCTGCTAGAAGTAAAAGAAAACAACAGCTTAAAAATCAAGTATCAGAAATCAAATCTGTTGCAGATACTCTATTAGAAGAAAAAGCGAAAGAACCTGCCAAAAAGAACAGGAAAGACAAAAAATCCAAATTGAAGAGATATTTTAATGACTAATACGAATCAGTTTATCGAAACAAAAGAATATAAACGCTTTGCTGAATTTTGTGATGCATGTATTAAATATAAATACATTGGTGTTTGTTATGGCTCTCCTGGCGTTGGAAAAACGTTATCCTCTCGTCACTATACAAACTGGAATACATTTGGAAAACTGTTAGATTATAGACTACTTTCACAAATAGAAGAGTCTGTAACAGACGAAATCCTAGTAGCAAATAAACTTTTTTGCACAACGCCAGCTGAGAAAGCAACTAAAATAAGTGGAGATATTAGAGAACTAGGATACAAATTATCTTATGGAAAAGCAATCTATCAAGCTAAAATAACAAACAGTGATATTAATTCTAGCAGTATTGGAGATCTTGAAGGGGTAGAATTAATCATTGTCGATGAAATAGATCGCTTAAAGGTGCAGCATTTAGAACAATTGAGAGATATTTATGATCAAAATGATTTAGCAATGACCTTTGTAGGCATGCCTGGGATAGAAAAAAGATTATCACGTCACCCGCAACTCTATTCTAGAATTGGTTTTTCCCATGAATTCGACAAATTAAGTAAAGACGAAACACACCATATTTTAGAGTATAAATGGTCTGAATTAGGTATTCCAATAAAATTAGAAGACTTTTCTGATTACGAAGCAATTACTAGTATTATAAAGATTACTGGTGGTAATTTTCGTTTAATTCACCGGCTTTTTGCTCAAATCGATCGAATTTTAGAGATTAATCAATTACAATCCATTACAGTTGAAGTCGTCGAAGCTGCAAGAGACAGCCTTGTACTAGGATTAAGATAGAAATGAGGGAGACAAAATGAAACTAGGTTATTTGGCGCTATACATGAACAAATCCCAACTTCCAGAGTTAAAGAATCAATTAGAAAAATTAACGGTTGAAAAAATATTTATCGATTCGACCTCTAATAAAGACGTAGAAATAACTGAATTTCAACATATGTTAGAACTAATTCAGCCTGGAGACGAGGTTATTTTTTTAACTCTGGATCATTTAGGCAAGAATAATAAAGAAATTCGTGATCGAGTCATTGCCATTCATTCAAAAAAGGCTCGGTTGAAAGTTATTGATGCAGAATTTTTGAACTTTCATACTGAAAACCAGCAGTTTAATGAACTAGGGTTTCAATTATTCGTTGATCTTTTAGAGGAAATTCCGAGAATAAAAAAAGTTTGGAATAAAGAGCGGCAACTAGAAGGAATTCAGCGAGCAAAAGAAAAGAAAGTCTATAAAGGAAGGCAAGCAAAGTATTCCAAAACAACTTCAAATCCAGAAAATCGAACAGTTTATTTTCAGATCAAGGATTTAATCTTAAAGGGGGTTCCAACCACGTCCATTCAAAATATGACTGGGGCAAACCGTATGACTATTTATAGAATAAAGAAAGAACTGGAAAGTTAAATTCCAGTTCTTTTTCCAGCTTAAACTATTTGAATAAATAAACTTAAACTATAAACCGCCATTTATCGAGGCAAAAACATCGCCATTTAAAAAGGAAATTGACAAGCTGTTTTTAGTGTACATTTTACATGTGCTTTACTTAAATTTTAAATCAGGTAAAAAATGGCAAAAATAGGATATATTCGAGTTTCTTCTGTAGACTAAAATCTGGATCGGCAAATTGTCGAAATGGAGAAACTTAATTTAGATATTTTTTTTCAGGATAAAATGTCCGGAAAAAATATGAATCGTCCGGAACTTCAAAAAATGCTAAATTATGTTCGTAAAGACGATACAATATATTTTGAATCATTAGGAGGTTTAGGGAGAGATTATGACGAAATCAAGGAAACGTTAGTATCTCTAAAAAGTAAAGGGGTCAAAGTTCAATTTTTAGACGCTCCTTTTTTAAATTTTAATACAGGGAATGAATTAATTGATAAAGCAATGTTTGATATTTTTTTGTCTTTGCTAAGTTATATCGCTCAAAACGAAAAGGAGAAAATACGATTAAGGCAAAAGTGCAAAAGAAAAAGGAATATACAAAGGACGAAAAACATAATACACACAGGATTCTCAAAATATTCAAAAGCGAGTAATCTATTTTAAAATATTAGATTTACTTAAAAAAGGTTACTCAAAAACAGAGATAGTAAAAAAGACTGGTGTTAGCAGAAGGACTATATATAATAAAATGGAATATTTTACCTTATTAGTATTAAAACTCATATCAAAATATATCTATCATAATGGACATAGGTCAATATCTCTACAAAAATGTGTTCAAGATATTGACCTAGATCCAATATTCTACTTTTCGGAAAAATTTGTAATAGAAGTTTATATGGTACTAGATAACCAAAGAAGTAATTAAAAATTGAGTAATGCTCTTTATTAACAATAATCAAGTTGTAAAAAATATGTGAATTCACATTTTATCTTATATATTACATTTGATATAATAAAAAAAAGTCTTTGTGTTCTAAAATTATGAATAAAAGTATTAAAGAAATCGTTGACAGGTATAAAAAATAAGAAAAATAATGTGGATTTTAATGTTGAGGGATAATTGAATCTCTTGGTTTATAAATTATTCATTAAAAAGTATGCTTAAATAACATTATCAATACCTACTTTTATAGTATTGTATTGAAAAGTATATTTTCTAAGGATTAATATTACAAGAGATTTCAATTTTATTGTAACAACGAATTTTGTACTCAGTTAAAAAATCGCTTCGTCAAGTATTTGAAATGATTGAAAATTTACAATTTTATTTTTGGATGCCTTTATATTAAGGGATACAGCTAAGACCTTAGCACTTTTTATTTCTACCTTCATCGCTGCATAAATTGCTTGAAATCCAGTCCAAGTATTCATAAGAAGTGGTTCTTTAAACTCTATTATATGAATAAAATTCTTATTATGAGGTACTTTGACTCTAAAGAAAAACAAAATACTTGTAAGATAGTTGCTTATCATTTTGTGACTAATGCTTTGACAAAAAGCACATCCTCACTTTTTAAGATTTCTATTTTCGCATTTAATTACTTATTTTCTATCATTGATACTCGTTCTTTCGATAATGAGTTAGCAGACCAGCCAATCTGATGAAGAGATATTACTGAATCTTTAATTTTTTTGTATAATAAAAATTATTTTATCATGTTATATCGAATATATTATCCGTACTGCTGTTATAGTAGCCTAATACTACAAATATAAAGAAAAAAGATGAATTAAATGGATGAGATATTTAATTTTTTATTTCGAGTGTTCCACAAATGATAAAGAATTTTCATTAACACAACAGATATATTTTCAAAATTAATTAGAGTTAGATACGAATCAGCGCTTTCATAAATTATAGTAAATTAATTTACCAGTTTAGTGCTGACAGTTTCTATAAATTTGGGTGACAAATACTTAAATTTTAAGGAGGTGAACTTTATGCGTAATGAAGAAAACAAAGAAACTTTGCTTAGTAATGAACAAGTTACTTGGTTCGAAGAAGTAGCCGATCAGTCATTCGATGATGACGTTTTTGGTGCTTGTACTACTAATACGTTCTCATTAAGTGATTACTGGGGAAACAAAGGGAATTGGTGTACAGCTACACACGAATGTATGGGTTGGTGTAAATAATTTTATTGAAAGGAGATTTTATAATGAATAATGACAAACAAAGTGAATCAAATGTTAATTTAGAGTTGGGGAAATACTTAGAGGAAGATTTAATTTCTTTGACAGACGATGAAGTTACAGGAGGAGGAACACCAACAATTACTATCCCTATTTCTATCGCCATTTCTGGTTGGGTTTCTGATAAAACATGTCCTACAAGCGTTTGTACGAGAGCTTGTTAATAAAATGAATGTGAGGTGTGAATAGATGGTTGTCTACAATAAAAAAGTTTATCCCGAATTGGAGATAAAAGATTATAATGAACATATCTTACCCATAATTCATTATATTGAAAAATTAAATTTAAAAAAAATAGTTGAGCTACCAACTATAGTAAGTTATAAAACAGAAGAAAAGTATCCATATTACAATATATGTATGTCCATTACTAGCGAAATTTGGGATAAAGTTTGGAATAACAAATTAGACGCCTATATTCACAATTCATTATCTTTCAAAGAAGCTATTTGCGATGATTTATCGCAAGTAGCTTTCTCTTATATGATAAGAGGATTTTCTGAAGGTATAAAATTGTTACAAAATGTCGATTTAGAAAATTCGTATTTATTTTATAATGACATACTAAAAACAAATAAGATGAAAGAATTTTCTGAGACTTATTTTGTTACTTGGAATAGGTGTACTAACTTAATAACAAACAGAATAAACTCTATTGTTGATACTGTCAATAGAATACAGCAAAACAGAATCGATATTGAGAAAAAATTTAATATTAATAGAGATTTAAAAATAGTGTATGTGGAAGCAGATGGTGATACGCATAATGACGGATCATCGGTATCAATTGTTTATTTTGAAGACAAACAAAAAATTATCTATAAACCACGTTCTGTTTCTGGAGAAGATGGATACACCAAATTAATTATGGCTATTAATCATAAACTCGATTTGAATCTACCTATGTTAAACGTGATTAATTGCGGATATTATGGTTTTACCTCCTTTGAAACTAGTGACGAAACTCAGATTGATATGTATAAAGCTGGTCAACTTGCGTGTCTGATGTACTTATTAAATGCGTCGGATATGCATTATAGTAATATCTTATGGACACATAAAGGGCCTTTACCAATAGATCTTGAAACGCTATTCCACCCGTCACGAAACAGAACAGGTATACCGGAATCTAGCAATAGTGCTTATAACTCTTTAGAAAAGTCTGTTTATGGTACTGGAGTACTTCCAATTTCTATTAGCGGTAAAAACAAAAATGATTCAGTTGATGTTGGTTTCACTGGAATTAGAGATAAAAATAGTGTTAGCCCTTTTAAAACTTTTGAATTAATCAACGGATTTAATTCTAAAATTAAAGTTGTATGGCATAAATCAGACCCAGTTTCTGAAGACCTCATAAATGACTCAGAATATGAAAAAAAAATATATCAAAATTGTGCTAAAGTTGTCGATGGTTTTACTAATCTATACTTATTAATACTAAAAAATAAAGATTCTTTTATTAAAGAAGTAATAACCTCTTTTAAAGATTCAAAACTTCGTTATATTCATAACATGACCTATAGATATGAGCAAATATTACGAGTTTTGACAGCAACAGAACCTTCAAAAAATATAGATACAGCCCATTCCTTATTATCTAGAATTGGAATTTTAAGTATGACCAGTGATAAAAATATTATTAAATCAGAATGTAATCAATTGTGGAAGGGAGATATTCCTTATTTTACAATAAATTTTGATAGTGTAGAAATTTATTGTAATAATGAGATTATATCAACAGTTAAAAATAGTCCACAATCTGAGTTCATGCGCAAGATGGAAAAAATATCACAAAAGGATTTGATTAATCAACAAAAAATTATACAATTAGCGTTTGTTGCTAAATTAGCAGATCCTCATGCCGAAGGAAAAATAAAGTTAGAAGAGCTAGAAAATGTCAATCAAAAAGTTATAGAGAAAAAAAGTAATGAAATAAAAAAAATTGCAGAAACTAGTAAAATAATTAAATGGTTTTCTAGAGATTTATTAAATTCAGTATTTGATGATAGATATGAACATTTACCAAAAACTTGGGTAGGTGCGGTAGCTAAGAACGGAAATAATGGATGGACTCCCGGAGTTTTAGGATATGATTTATATAGTGGAAGAATAGGTCCTGCACTAGTGTTATCTATTTTAGGTGATCAGTTTTCTGATGCTGATGCTAAAAATATTTCAAATGATATATTTGAAAAATCTGCTCAAATCCTCGAAAATAAAAGTTTTGAACTAAGGAACGTTTTATTATCAGGTACTGGAGCTTTTTCAGGCATTTCTGGATTACTTTGGGCAATGTATCAAGCAGGTGTTATCACAAAAAATGCACGTTGGAAAAACGTTGCTATTAACTCTTGGGAACTTTTAAGTATAGACTTAGAAACTGTTGAAAATAACTTTTTTGATATGATTAATGGAAAAAGTGGCGCAATTATAATGCGATTACAGATTCAAGACACTTTCCAACCAAAACAAGAATTTATAGATAAATGTGTTGATTTAGCCTATAAAAAAATGAACACATTTGATGATAATATGACTTCTGGAGTTGCACACGGACTAGGACACTTACTATGGTTTTTTTCTATAATTAATCAAAGAATGAAAGATGATAAAATAAAAAAATTAATTACTGATTTGGATAATACTATTAGAGAGAATTACACAAATAAAGAAGGTTTAATTGAAACTTACTTAACCGAACAAAATGAGCATGTGTCCTCTTCATGGTGCAACGGATTATCAGGGTTGCTAATTGCCTACTATGAAGCCTATAAAGCGGATGCATTACCCAAAAAATCAGTAATATCTATTATAAATCAGTTAAAATCTATACCAATTTCATGTGTTCCTGTACTTTGCCATGGTAGTTTGGGTGTTCTCACTTCTTTAGAATATGTTAACGAATCTTTTTCAGAAGAAACAAAAATATTAATAAGCACTTTAAAAGAAACATTCTGTTCCCCGACATATATATATGAATATTTTAAAGAAGGGAAAGGACGATATACACTAAGCCCAGGCTTAATGTCAGGAAAATCAGGGGCATTATTACATTTATGTAAACTAGTAAATAGTGACTTGAAAATATCGCCTTTAATATTAGGTCTATAAAATGAAAAGTTTTGTTTTTAAAAATAAAAGAAAATTAAAGCCTACTATTCAGGTAGCTCAAACTGAATGTGGCTTATGCTGTGTACGAACTATTTTAGAAGCTTATGGATGTCAAAAAAAACTTACTGATCTTAGACAAATAAAAGAACCTGGAAGAGATGGACTAGGATTAGCTCAATTGAAAGAGTTATTAATTCATATGGGAATGGATGTTCAAACTTATAAAGTCAAAGACTTGAGAGCTTTTGAAGTTGTAGATTTTCCAGTAATTGCTTTTTGGAAAGGATATCATTTTGTATGTATAGAATTTTTCAGTGAAAAATATGTCATTATTATGGACCCGTCAGTTGGAAGAATAAAAATATCTATTAATGAATTTCAAAAAGATTTTTCTCAGTATATTTTAGTAGCTAAACCCAATAAAGATTTTGAAAAAGTACAAAAAAATAAACTAGACACTTGGAAAAAAGGTTACATTTGGCCGTCTAATATGATTAATCTCTATATAGGTTTACTAATGACTAGTATTATTTTAGTAATTATGACTTTATCTATTCCTATATTTACACAATCATTGATAGATAAGAGCAGTTATTTAAATTCTATATCATTTGGAAATATAATAAAATTGCTACTATTAGTAATGATAATAGTGATTGGTATAAATTCTTTCAGAAGTTATCTGTCGATTAAAATTAGTTACAAATTCAATTGGCATTTACTAGTTGGAGCTTTTGCACATACCTTATCATTACCTGCAAAATTTTTTACAGTACGATCTCCTGGGGAAGTTATTTTTAGATTGAATTCATTAACTAGAATTCAAGATGTATTAGGAATTACTTTGGTACAAACTTTTCTGGATATAATTAGTAGTATTGTAATACTTGGATATATTTTTTGGAGTTCTTGGAATCTGGGAATTATTATCATCATATTAATAATTTCAATGTTTTTATTTTTGATTATAACTCAAAAATACGTAGACTCTGCAACAGATAAAGAATTGCGTGAAGGGTCTAATGTTCAGAGCATCCAATTAGATGCTCTAGCTTCTATAAATAGTGTGAAGTTAGGCGGCTATGTACAGTCTTATTTTTCTGATTGGAAGGATAAGTTTACGAAACTTTTATCCGCTTCTTCAAAAAGGATGTATATTCAACAAGGTGTTGTCGGATCCGTCTTATATGGAATGCAAACTATTTTCCCTTTAATCATCCTTGTTATTAGTTTACACCAAGAAACATTAGGCACATTATCATTAGGTCAAGTAATAGCTATTCAATCGACTGTTGGAATGTTATTTAATTATTCAAATACAATATTCAGTACTCTTTCAAACATTATGGTAGTGGAAAGATATATTGAGTTATCTGAGGATATATTTGACTATCCTAAAGAATCGAGTGTTAAAAGTAACCATATTATGACGACTGGAAGTCTTTCGATAAATAATTTGTATTTTCAATATACTTCTGATACGAAACCAGCTTTGAAAAATATTAATTTAAAAATATTGAATGGAGAAACAGTTGCTTTTGTAGGTGTCTCGGGGTCAGGAAAAACAACACTAGCTAAAATCTGTAGTAGTTTATTTGAACCTACTAAAGGAAATATATATTTTTCGGATATTAATTTCGAACGATATAATCTTGATCAGTTAAGAAAATCGATCAGTTATATTCCTCAAGAGGCTCATTTGCATAATCGTACAATAATAGAAAATTTAAAATTAGGAAGTCAATTAAGTGAAGAAAAAATAATTGAATTATGTAGTAATTTAGAATTTTTATCTTTTATTTCTGATCTGCCGATGGGATACAATACTGTGATTTCTGAGATGGGAGCAAATTTATCTGGTGGACAAAGACAAAGAATTCACATAGCACGGGCAATTCTTCAAAATCCTAAAATATTAATCATGGATGAGGCCACATCATCACTAGACAATATTTCTCAAAATTCAGTATATACAGAATTATCTAAGCTAGAGTGTACCAAAATAGTAATTGCTCATCGACTTGAAACAATTCTAAATGCTGACAAAATAATCGTTCTTAGAAACGGAGAAATTGTACAAACTGGTCACCATAATGATTTAGTACACCAGCTTGGGGACTATAAGGACTTATTTAATACGGTAATTGAAAAGGGGAAATAATTGTGCATAAAGATAATAAAATAGTTGAAATTATAGAAAATATCTATAAAGATGTAGTTGAAAATACACATAATACCTTAAAAAAAAATACTGAAACGTTTCAAGAAAAAGAAACTGACGTTTTTATAAGATGCTTTCATTCTTTGTTAGATTACCATATAAGTAGAGTCGTTCAAAAAACATTTATTTATGAATTTCACGAATTTCGTAAAGAATTAAATATGCCTGCTAATCCAAATTCTTCTATTGTATTTGATCTATTCTTACAGAAAATAGATAAACAAATGATTCAATTATGGTTAAACAAATACGATTTTTTGAGAAAAATTATTAACACAGTTATTGATAATACTAGCTCATATATTATAACGGTATGCGAAAATTTCAAGGAAGATAGAGCTCAATTAAATGCTAGTGGAATGATTAGTGGGAACTCTTTTTTAACTGCTATAAATTCACTAGATTCTGATCCACATAATGGTTCAAAAATCGTTTTATGTTTTGAATTTTCAAATGATGAAAAAATTTTATATAAGCCACGTTCTCTAGAAATAGATCAATTTATTGACTTATTATTTTCTAATATTTTAAGATTTCAAGGGCTCAAAAATAACACGCCAATTGCTAAAACAATATGTCGAAATAGTTATGGTTGGCAAAAATTCATTTCTCATACGTTTATAGATGAAGCAGATTTATCAGAAGCTTATTATAATTTGGGGCTTTGTGCAGCTGTATTTAGAAGTATTGGTTCCACCGATTTACATGATGAAAATGTTATTTTTAACGGCACTACACCATATTTCATTGATTTAGAAACTAGTTTAAAACCATCTCATGAAGTAATTAATGAAAACTCTATATGGGACGTATTAAATAATGAACTTTCTAATTCTATTGCTAACACTTGTATAATTCCAGCTAAGTTAATGGTAGCACCACATAATATTTTAATTGGTGCTATTAATACATCTTACCCGCAAAAAACAGAAGAATTATGTTTCATTCTGACCAATCCAGGAACCGATGCAGTAGATATATCTAAACAAAATATTATAGTTTCTAGAGATCTAGCTCCTATAATGTTAGGAAAAAATAAATTCCCTAGTCCCCTACCATATCAGCAAGATTTTGTTAACGGTTATGAAGAAGGCATCAAATCCGTAATAGAAAATCGGGAAAAAATTGCTGGTTTATTAAATAGTTTTTCTTGTATCAGCAGAATAATTGTAAGACCAACTGCTCAATATTTTTTCTTGCTTGATGCCTGTTTGTATCCCGAAAATTTAATTGATGATTCTGCTATAGATAAAATTTTATCATATATAAAACCATCTAAAATGTTTACAGAATCTGAAAATGCAAGTAAAGTACTTGAAGAAGAAAAAAAAGCCTTAAAAAATGGGGATATTCCTTATTTTTCAATTAAGTCGGATAAACGTACAATTAACTTGATGGACATAGACACCAATACATTTGAATTGTCTCCAATAGAAAATGCCTTACATTCTTTAAATAATCTTTCTGATCGGACACTTTTAATTGATAAACGCTTAATTGCAGAAGGATTTTCTGAAATTAGGATTCATGAAGCAAAATTTGAAAATAATCTAACTAAAAAATCACAAGCTAAAATGTTCACTGATGCTTTAGCAGAAGTAACAATAGAAAATCCAGACGCATTATTTAAGTTAATAATAAATCAATCTATTACTACAAAATCTAAAAATGCTGAAATTGGTTGGTTAAGTGGTGTTTATGGGGATATGAACATTGCTTACAATTCTATATCTTGTATTTCATCACATGACTCTGGGGGTATTTTATTTCTGCTTAATCATTTAAAAGAGTATAAAAAATGCATTGAAGATATAGAAACAAATGAATTATATATTCGTGCTTTAAAAGGTATCAACTCTCTTAAAAATACTATTTATGGTTCTACTGAAGTTTCAAACGCCCCAATATCAATTATTTCAGGAGAAAATTCTATTGAATTTCTTTTCAACTACGAAAAAGAAGAACTAAAATATCTTGATAAGACTATATCTAAAATTAAATTAGAAAACATTGAAAATGGAGATGTTTTTTTAGGTCCAATAGGTATTGCATTAGTGAGTTCTACTTTCCCTAATACCTCTATCGATAATATAATTTATTTTACAGAAAAATTCTATAACTTTAAATTACCAAGTGAAGGTATAGCTCACGGAAATCTAGGTGTTTTATGGACCAATTTTAGATTAAATTATGCGTTAGATAGATTAGATATATGCAAAAATCTATTTTATAAAACAACTGAAATTATGTTTGACGAATCTATCGAAAATGCAGGTTGGTGCAACGGGAACTCGGGATTATTAATGGTACTGATAGAAATGGCCACTTTATTAAAAATTAACATAAATTTACTTGATTTGGCAAAAAAAACTACAATTCTTCCACTAGAAAGTCCTTTAGATTTATCACTTTGTCATGGAGTATCAGGTGTTCTTCAATCTTTACTTTTTGCCTATAAAGTTTCAAAAAAATCTGAATATATAATTTTAGCTAACGAGTATTGGTTATCTGTTCTTAAACTAATAGACCAAAATGGTTACTATACAGGTGAAAAACACAGAGATTACTTGCTTGGATATTTTTTAGGTTGGAGTGGTATGGCTGATTCTGCTTTATTATTAAAAATGTACAATGAAGGGAGCTCCCCTTTGATTCCTCTAAATTTGAGTTCTTTAGATTATCAGAAAAAACTGATGGAGGTATAAAATATGGAATCTTTAGTTGCAATAAATCCTAAATGTAAAAATAATTTAGAGTTTAAAAAAATGGGATCAGTTAAATTTGGATCTACTGATGTTTGGTTTGGATTAGTAGAGTTAAGCCAACCCAATTTTGATATAAATAATCCGAAAAATGATAATTATGTTTTAATAAAAGTAAAATATTTTTCTTGTAACTATAGAGATAAATCTATCCTATTAGAATCTTATACTTCTGAAAAAAATGAAAATAGATTATTCTTTCCATTTGGTTCAGAATTTAGTGCTGAAATTATTAAGACTGGAAAAAATGTTAAAAATTTAAATGTTGGGGACTTTGTCATGCCAAACTGCGAATATCCTAATGGTTTAAAACCAGGAATACCTAGTAATTATGCATCTTTAGGATGGTTAAAAATTCACAAAAGTAAAATTATTAAAATCCCAGCATATCTAAGTCTTGAAGAAGCTGCTTGTTTCTCTTTAGGGTCACAAACTGCCTCCAGTATGATTAGACGCTCAGGTATTTTGAAAGAGGGTGGTAATCCAGTAGTTTTCAGCGCACGCTCTGCAACTTCTATTTTTATTATTCGCCAGCTACTTATACAAGGAATAAAACCTATATGTATATCTACTACTTCATGGAAAGATTATGAAAAAGAATACATATACCCTTGCGAGGTGGAACGATTAGAAGATGTATCTTTACAAGCTATGAAGCGAAATATTACTCACGTTTTTGATCCTTTTTTTGATATTAATATAGAAAATGCTGTAAACTTGTTGCAAATTGGAGGTACTTATATAACGTGTGGCCTCTTAAATCAGCATCCTCTTTTAACTGAGAAAACACCTGTAGAAAATGAGCCGATTTTAAGAAGGGCACTAACTATGGGAGTCATGAAAAATATCTCATTCATAGGTAACTGTTTAGGAACAGATGCGGATTTGCAAAATGCAATAAATTTGGTGGAAAAATCCTCTGTGCGACCTATAATTGATAAGTCTTATGATGTGACCCAATACCTTGATTTTATAAATCGTTCATTTTTTAACACTAATAAAATTGGTAAGGTTCCTTTAATCTACCATTAATTTCAGAAATCCAACACATTTAACTTTACTTTTATTAAACTTTACTTTAATATTTGAATAGAGATATGAAAAATTATTTAAACTTGGTTCAAATGTTATGGACATTGTGTTAAAACCGTTCTTCTCATAGTTAACTAATTATAAATAGGGTGATTATATGAAAAAAAAAATGAACGAAGAATCTATATACAATAAAGTTTACGAATATAGAGTTTTGGCTAGACTATCACAACAAGAATTAGCTGATAAAGTCGGTGTATCTAAGCAAACAATTTTTGTAATGGAAAAAGGAAACTATGTACCTTCTTTACTATTGGCATTTCGAATATCAAATTTTTTTAATACGCCGCTTACAGAGATTTTTGAATATGATTTAGGAGGACAAATTAATGATGAATAAATTTATTGGATTTTCATTTAAGGCCTTAAATGAATGGTCAGAAAAAAGTATTGGTAATTATAATTTACTTATTGGTATTGGGTTCATACTGGTAATGATTAGTTCTATTACTCTAGTATATTTATTAATAAAATTGGGACAAACAGATGAGCGCACAACAAAAATTCATTTGAATGTATGTTGTATTATGTTGGTAACCATTGTCTTGTGTGATTTATTCTTCCCTAAAGAATATATGCAGAATATACTATTCTTATTCAAATATGCATTAGCATTTTGTATATCTTTAATTTACTTGTTTAAAAAATACAAACAAGATTTACGTTAATTACTTATAAAAATTCTAGGATGAATATGTTGATTAGCGGTAAGGAGAAAAAATATGAATATTAATGAAGTATCTAAATTTTATAAAAACACAAATGCATTAGATAATATATCTTTTGATTTTGAAAAAGGTGAAATTATTGGATTAGTTGGGAGAAACGGCGCTGGTAAAAGTACGTTAATGAAAATCATAACTAAAAATATTCTTAGCTTTAATGGATCTATTACGATAAATAGTTCAGTAGGATATTTAATTGAAGATCCAAAATTAATAGCAAATATGTCTGGGTTAGAACATCTAGTTTATTTCTCTACAATTTATGGAAATAAATTTGATATAAATGATTTCAAAGACTTATTAGTAAGTCTAGATTTATATCAAATATTGAATCAAAAAGTTAAAGAATATTCTTTAGGAATGAAGCAAAAATTAGCAGTGGTTATTTCTATCTTAAATTCTCCGGATTATGTTGTACTAGATGAACCTACTAATGGAATGGACGTTGAATCATCATATGAAATATTAAACGTTCTGAAAAAACTTGCCATGGAAACGAATTTAGGTATATTAATTTCCAGCCACAAATTAGAAGATATAGAAGTAATTTGTGATAGGATTCTATTTTTAGAGAACGGTATTCTTATTGGAGAAGAAAAAATTAGCCAGAGTTCACAAAACTTAATACAAATTATCTTTTCCAATAACGATGATTTAAATATGTTTATCAACAAACAAGAATTAGGAAATGTTTTTAATGTAACTCAAGATACGTTGACATTACAGACAAATTTAAATAGTAGTGAAGTTTTTCGTTTATTAAACGAGTTGAATATTTTTATAATTGATTGTCATACAGAAAAAAATACTCTTCGTAATATTTATTTAGATAAATTTGGTGGTGAAAAGAATGAAATTTAACATAACAAGTTATGTCTCTTATAACTTAAAAAGATTAATAACTCGTGGATATTTACCATTAGGATTGTTTGTAAGTATAATCCCAGCATCCATTATGTGCTATTTTATTTTAGTTAATTCTGCACCATTTACAATTAAACATATTTCAAATTTTTATTGTATGTTAGGGATAACAGCAATGGTTCTACAATCTATTTATTTAATAAATAATGATTTTTCTTACAACACTATTAGCTTAATATATAACTCTAAAAAAATAGACTAAGTTATATTCTTGGTAACATATTTATTTCTATTTTTGTTGGCGTAATATTTTCTATTATTGGTATAATTTTATTTATTATATCTAAATACTTAGGTGTACCAGGAGAATTAAAATTAATATTTTTATTAGGATTCATACTTGACGTAATTTTAGTAATAGTAATTTATTTTCTATTTGGATATTATTTATTTTTATCAGGATTTCGTAGTGGTGCAGTGTATGGTGTATTAGTACTTTTCTTACTTTTTATTCCTAATCTACTTTCTAATATAGTTTATGGATATCCAAATACTTTTTTATCAAAGTTATTAGAAAATTTTCCTGGCTATTATTTACCAATTACCGTAGGATCAAATGTATTTACACCACTGCAATATATTATTAGTTTAATAACAATATTTGTGTTATTTGCGGCTGTCTTTAAGAAAAGTTTAAGAGTAGAACCTTGATTAATTATATAAATGAAAGTTGTGTTTTATATGGACTATAAAGAAATCATTAAATGGTTAATACTCATATATATATCCTCTAAATCAGCATCATATATTTATAAAATATTAGAATCAACAATAATTAATATATGGATTTCTAGATTAATATGTTGTGCTGTAGCAGGAATCGTAAGTGTCATTTTATACAAGTATTGGATTATAATTGTTTAGATAGGATAGAGTGTTAAAATTAAGATATCGAAAATACCAAAATATAACGTGAAGAAATCTAAAATAGTAACTTTAAGTTCTTTGATTTCGTCTCAATATTTAATTAAATGAAGAAAGCTAACCTTACTCACTATAAGGTTGGCTTTTGTTCTATTCAAGTTACTTACCATTGGGATAACAGGTATTCTTAGTTTAGGAGAATTAAACGTTTCTGCAGAATATATGGATGAATCTGATTTAGTTACGGTAGTACAAGAAGAGTCAAAAGTAGAATTTGATTTAAACCAAACATTACAACAAGTATAAGTCAATCTTGCAAGTAAGATTAAGGATAAACTTAGGCTAAAGTTCTAAAACAAACTGGATAGTGAATATTTGAAATTGCTACAAGAATTAGATACGGGAACATTATCGGTTGGAGATTCTGATTCAGAAAATATAACCTAAAGTGAGTTTGCTGGGTTATATTTAAGAAAGAAAGGACCAAATTTACCAGATAAGGCTACTGTAAATCAATTATCCTCCAACAATGAGGTTAAAGATGCATTGCTTTCTAGAACTTTTAATAGTATCAGAACAGAAAATATTAATCTGATCTTGGAAACAGAAGAAATAGCTCCTTTAAGAATGTCGATAAATGTAAGCGGATGGCATGGATACATACAGCAGATGGGGTTGCTATTCGTCATTATATTTCAATATCTGAAGCACAATCCTATACACAATCAGGAGTATTTGTTGAATATTGGAAAAAAATTTCAAATAACCCATATGTCATATGTAAGTAAAAAATCTGGTTATACAGCATATATTACTCAGCATAATACAGATAGAGTGGATGAATCAAGGGATAGTATTGATGCAAATGCGTATTCTTCTTTTGTTATAATTAGAATGTGATAACAAAATCAAAGGATAACAGGAATTATCATGATTGTCCTTTTCTATGCAAAAAATTATCATTCATGTTTAATCTAACCCCATGGTTGAATAATTTTTTCTCATTCCATTTCAAAGTTAACTATCAAAACTTAAAAGTATTGATAGCGTTTGTGTGATGTGATAAAATAAGGTTTGTAAGACTGTCATATCTTACTATCATAAATAAGGTAAGAAATGGGGCAAAAATTGTGATTTTTGGTTATGCAAGAGTGAGTACCTGGGGACAAGATTTAGAATCTCAGATTGTTGTTTTAAAAAAAGCCGGTTGCGAAAAAATCTACACTGAAAAATTCACAGGAACAAAAATCGATCGAAAAGAATTTCAAATGCTGCTTAAAGAATTATCTGAAGGTGATACGTTAGTCGTCACAAAATTAGATCGTTTTGCTCTATCAACTGTTCAAGGATTGGAGACTGTTCAAAATCTTTTCAAAAGAGGAATCAAAGTGCATATTTTGAATATGGGTATAATCGAGAACACACCAACTGGAAGACTGACATTTACAATTTTTTCGGCATTTGCAGAATTTGAACGAGATATGATTGTAGAACGTACACAAGAAGGTAAGGCGATTGCTAAATTAAATCCTGATTTTCGAGAAGGACGGCCAAAAAAATTCAGCAAGGATCAATTGGATCTAGCAATGGAATTGCTTAAGAAAGATACCACGAAAAATGTCTCACGTAAAACTGGAATAAGTGAAGCGTCTCTTTACAGAGAAAAAAGACGAAGAAAGTACCAAAACTTATAACTAAATCTATATTCGGTAAAACTACGTTAATGGTAGAGAGATTCTAAGCTCTCTTCAATTTTTAAACTGAGGGATTATCTTGAACAAGTAATCTAGTGATTACCTAAAACGACGTTTTAGGTAAAATAAAAAATCTATCCCAAAACTAGGACAACTTCCAGTAATACCAGTATTTCATATTCATTGAATCATTAATTATGCAAATTATCGAAAACACTCGTTTTTGGTATAAGAGCTTGTTTCCTTATATTTAATGTTAAATGAATGCAGTAGTATTGTCTATTTGAAAAAGGATTTACAGTAGCGTATGTGAAATCAAAAAAATATGAGAAGGGGAAGACAATGGATGAACTCTTAAAAAAAATGGCAGCCTTTGGGGTTCCAGGGATAGTTTTAGTAGTTGCGATCAGTGTCAGTGGGTATGCTGGAGGTGTAGCTTTAGCTTCGCTGGGACCTTTCGGAATGATTGGCGGAATTGCAACATTGGGAGTTATCGGGTTAATCAGCCATACTATTGCTGATTACGGTACAGAGAAAGTTATACAGGCTGTAGTAAAAGAGCAACTGAAGAAAAAAGACCAGGATCAGATAATTAAGGAAATTGAGAATTATCCAATCACAAAAGGCTTAAAACTAAAAGTAATTAATTATGTAGAAAACACCAAAAAGGATTAGTAAAGGAGAGATTTGAATGGAAAAAGATATTTGGGGAAGAGAACCAATGAAGTTATACGAAAAAGTTGGAAAGGAGATTTCTAGGAGTTCTTCAAATCCTATGTTATCTGAAGAAGGCCAAATGATTCAAGATTTGTTTGTCTTGTTTTACAAAGGAAAACCTGATATTAGAGGGAAAGGGGAACTACTTTATGAAGGTGAATGGATAAATTATGGATCTAAACTATATAGAGTAAACACCTTGCTAACACTTAACAAACTCAAAGAATTAGTAATTAAAGAATTGAATATAAGAGAAAAAGATTTTTTAGTAAGTGGTGTAAAAGTAGATCCAAGAATTTTGTGAGTATATATTTTTAGTAAATTATTCAACCTGTCAAAAAGGATCAATAGCTGAAGGAGTAAATAATGAATAATGAGAAAGAAATAATTGTGAAGCAGAATCTAATTACGATTATAGTTCCGTGCATGTTACTATTTCCAGCAATTTTAACTGGTTTGGTATTAATATTTGGATTGATAACAGATGAATTGCCAATCTTTGGCTACTGGGTTTTGTTTATGTTAATACTTTTTATGTTTATTCCAGGAATGTTAGCATTGAATAAATTAATTAAGTTCGGAAATAAGAAATTGATAATAGATTCAAAAGGGATTAGCTGGTGTGAATGGAAAATTCATTCATTGAATTGGTCAGATATCGGGGACATAAATATGAGAAACATTGTACATTTAGAGTTTCTTGTGATAATCCCTAAAGAAGGAAAGAAGATGGAAATTAATTTTAATGATATACAACTTAATAAATCAAATGAGGATATATATAATACTATTATTGAAAAATGGTATCATGCTAATTAATTATTACTGGCTGAGACTTTTAGTGACAAAAAGGATAGAAAGGTAGATAGAGAGGGTGTACAAAAAAGCAAAAGTTTTAATGAAAGGAAAGTTTAACTATTCTAATTCAAAATTTAAAAAAATGTCAGTAAGAATTTTGTTAGTTCTTACATTTATCTTTGTATTTCTATTTGGAATAGAGATCATTAGTAACACTAGCATTAATCTTGATGGTGAAGTGTCACTAATTCTATTTGGAACAATTTATTCTGTAGGAGCAATATATTTGTCTGAGATAATTTATGAAAAGTTATTCTTGAAAGAAGTTGTAATAACTAAATGCACAAAGGGTGTAAGGATTTTGGTTGGTAGTGACGAAATTATAATTCAGATGAATAAAATACGTAGAGTTAAGGCAGAATTGAGTTATGGTGTAGGTTCAAGAGGAAGCTCACGATCAAGCGCTAAACTAGTAATTTACACAAATACTGAAGTATTTCATTTTACTACCTTGGGAATAAACGAAGGTGTTAAAAAAGTTGAGAGCTATATCAACAAAGGTATAGAGATAAATAGCTAGAAGAGTTCTAAATGAACTGGATACGTTTTTTCAAAAACGATCGTTCTATAAAAAAAGAAAGCAATTAAAATAGATAAATTAATCAAGCAGTAATAAGCTGTTACTGAAAAGATGATACCTAAGAAGTAAAAAGCAATTACTTCAAGGCTACTTTGCGTTCCTTTTTTTGCTTCATATGTGGAATACCCACTTTGAAATGGGATAGGACTTCCATTTTGAGAAGGGTCAGATTTCATTGTATTTCTAACTAAATCAGCATTATCTATTTTAGTAGCATTTTTAAAGTCTTTTTCTGTCATAGTTCTCTCCTTATTTTTAATAGAACATGGTGATATATTGATATCTAGTGCCTTTTCCAGCACCTGAAGCTACCTTATCAGCATGAACATATGGCACCTATGTCAAGAATCCGAACAAAAAAATGTGAAAGAATTGTTGTGAGAGCAATAAAAACAGTTAGGCAAAGTAAATGATGCACTATTCAATCTAAATCATCCTTCATATTTTTAAACGGAACACCAAAAGGCGCACTTAAATAACACTTTCAACATTCGTTTTTTTTTGAAAGTAGCACATTTTTTCGCTAGGCAACGAGAGAAATTCGATCACTATTGTACCAACGAATATAGCTATCAATGCCAACAATCGCTTCATCAAGTGTTTGAAAGGACTGAAAATTGACATATTCTCGTTTCAAAATCGAGTGAAAACTTTCTATTCTTGCATTATCTCCTGGGCAACCCTTTCGAGAGTAGGAGTGCTTTATTTGTCTATTTTGTAGCGTCTGATTAAATAAATCGCTTGTGTATTGGCTTCCCATGTCGCTGTGTACAATCTTTACTCCAAGTCTGCGCAAATCTACTTTCTCCAGCACACTCGTTGCCAGCTCTTTTGTCATATCGGCTCCGACCTTATGAGCGATAACCCTTCGGGTTTCTGGATTGTATAGACTAGCTAAATAAACCCACTTCCCTTTCACTCGGATATACGTGATATCTGTTAAAAGTACTTTAGACCAGTCTTTCATTTTTCTTATTAGGTTTGGTAATTTGGCAACGTCTGTATAGGTGCTAGGTTTCTTCATTTTTTTAATCATCCGTGAATGAATCCCTAGCTCACGCATAAGGCGATAGATAAGGTAGCGACTAACTGGGTAGTTGAGATTTTCATTAAAATACTTGGTCATCCTCGGATACCCATACATTGGATACGATAACCAGGACGCTAATACTTTCTCTTTTATCTGTTGTCGTCTAATCATTCGCTTACTGGGGTGCCAATTTAAATAATCATAATACGTCGTTCTAGGAATCTTAAGAACGCTTAAAATACGAGTAATGCGGTGCTTTGCTTCTAAGTTAACACGAACCACTCGTAGTACAGTAGCACGTCCCTTATTGATTAATTCTTTGCCAAAAGCACCGCCGCTCGCTTTAAAATGTCGATTTCTTCTTTTAATCGTTTATTTTCTTTTAATAGTGCACGTTCATTTAGTGAGAGAATATTCCGGTCATTTGGATCTGCTTGACGAATCCACTTACTAAGTGTAGAGACACTTACGTTGTATTCTTTTGATAATGAATTAGCAGACCGACCGGTCTGACTTAGTGACACCATTGATTCTCTAAATTCTTTTGAATATCTTGTAGCTGATGTTTTTGTCTGCATAATAAAAACTCCTTTAATAGATTATAGCGAACAACTTGTCCGTATTTCTAGTATAGGAGCCATTTAAGGTAAGAGGCGAATGAGCCTCTTACACTCAAAAGTTGGGAGATAGTTTTTTATTTTCTTGGTAAACCAAGAAAATAAATCTGAGAAAGTTAATTGTGTCAAAAGCAGATATCAACTTCTTTCTTGTTACTGTCTATATCATAGATGAGAAAGATTAAATGAAGCATAAAAAGGAAAGAAGAATTTTTGAACAATCGTGAAAAAAGTATGAGTAATCAATACTTGGTAAGGGGTTCCTAGCGCGTATCAGCAATTTGTATTGATAAGACCTGTAGAATAGCTTCAAACCAGTGATTATTAAGTGTAACTTTTAAACTGTAAAAGTAGAATATTGACAGTTAGTAAAATAACAAGGTGATATTTTAAAGGTCTCAATACTCAGCTGCACATAGAATAAAAGGACCAAGGGGTTAGTAGAAGAAACAAATGTAAATTTAAATGAAGGATAGGTGTAAGGAGTATGAAGACACTATATTTACTGAGACATAGACAAACACTGTTTAATTTACTTGGTAAAATTCAAGGAGTATGTGATTCACCTTTAACTGAGCAGGGAATAGGTCAAGCTCAGGTTGCTAGGGATTACTTTTTAGATCATGATATAATTTTTGATCATGTGTATTCTTCGACACAGGAAAGAGCCGTTGATACTGCAGAAATAGTCTGTGACTACAAAAGTGTTACGCGATTAAAGGGAGTCAAAGAATAGAACTTCGGTTTATTTGAGAGTGAAAGTGAAGACTTAAATCCTAAAATAAAAGCAGGTGAGGTGTCTTATGGAGACTTTTTTGTAGATTACGGTGGAGAATCTAGTGATCAAGTACAAACCAGAATGAATGCTACTCTTGTTGAGGTTATGGAAAAGGAATGTCATCATAATATTTTATGTGTTAGTCATGGGGGTTCCATGTATCGATTTATTCAGAAATGGCTATCGCAAGAGCAAATTAAAACGATTAAATTTACTAACTGCTGTATTTTAAAGTTTGAGTATTCAGAGGGCATATTTAAATTTAAGGAATCAATTAGCCAAGATTAATGGGAGTTCCCAAAAAGGATAAAAAAGAACGGAGTGAGATAATTGGTTACAAGAGAATCAATTTTTGCATATGTAGAATCAACCTATGGGACAATGCCAGAAAAAACATTTAGTAAGTTTCCAGAATACCGTATTTTAAGACACAAACATAATAAAAAATGGTACGGCTTAGTAATGAATGTGCCAAAAAATAAGTTAAATAATGAAGGTAAAGGAGAAACGGATATTATTGATATCAAAGTTGTACCTGAATTAATAGGTTCTTTATTAGAAAAAAAAGGATATTATTCAGCTTATCACATGAATAAAGAAAACTGGATTTCAATAGATCTAAAATCTTGTGTATCGCTACAAGAAGTAAAAAAAATGATTGATATTAGCTATGAATTAACTAAATAATGGTGAAAGAACAAAAATTTAAAAATTGCTAAAAAGAAATAATAATGAAGGAGGAATAACAATGAAAAACAAAGAAATCGAAGGTAAGGTAATTTTAAAGATCAATGATAACTTAATTTATGCGATGATGGAGTTTAAAAATGATAGTCGCTACTTTGCGGTAGATCCATTAGTCAAACTAGACTTACGGCAAACAAAAGATAGTGAAATACCTGAGGAACTGATAAAGTATCTAACTAAGAAGGATGTTTGTGAGTACAATGTGTTTCAACAAATTAATTTAGAGGATAATCATGAATTAGTATATAAAGAAGTGATGGATCAGCTGCGGTAAAGTTCCCAAAAAGGATCCTTTTTGGGAAACACTATTTCTATTTTTATTTCAGAAATTCTATATTAATTCATCACAGATTATTCAAATTTCAATTGTATTATTTATTCATACCAAACAAACAACCCTAACAAAACTTTTTCATTTTTAACTCCTTTTCCTACCTTCCCCAAAGGTAGGTTTTTTTTGTTTATAAAGAGTGTTTATCCTTTTTGAGAACTACTGATATAATTTTTGAGTCAAATCAAATTTTTCTATTTGATCTGCCATTGCAGCGCTATAGCTAGGATCATCATCTTTTATTAAATAAGGGCTACAGAATATCTTTCCTGTAGATTCTTCTAAAAAGATTGAATAGAATTCTGAAATGAAATTGTTTTCCCAATGTGGAACGAGTTTATAAATATTTCCATTTTTATAAAGATAGTCCCCTAATTTATGCTTTCTCTTCATTTTTTGTTTTCTCCATTCGATCATTTTCAGAGAAATTATTCTCTTAGTACAATTTCTTTAAAATAAATTACTTAAATAGCCTGTCCAACGATTAATACAGTTGGACGGGCTACTTCTTTATTCAATAAGAAGTGACTCAATTTCTTTGGATAATTCAGGATTATGAATATCTAAACCAATAATAAAAATTTTTCTTTTTTGATTTTTCATATCAATTACAAAAGACTTTAATGCTTCAACTCCAGAATGATCTAAGATATGAGAATAAGAAAAATCTATTGTTAGCTGTTCGTTGTCATAATTAACAGTTTCAAAATAATGGAGAAACGAATGTGTGGAAGCAAAAAATAAAGGTCCTTTTACTGCAAACACACTATCTTTTTGAACAATTGAAATTGTCGATAGTTTTGCCATAAAAATGACTGCACTTAATAGAACACCTACAAAAATACCAATTGCCAAATTATGTGTATATACAACAATACCGATTGTCACAAGCATTACTAGACTCTCTGTTACTTGGAAAGAGCGTATGAGAGATAAACTTTCCCATTCAAATGTTTCAAACGAAACAGTAATCATAATACCAATAAGAGCTGCAGTAGGTATCTGTATCATAATATCTTTTAGACCAAAAATTAGGATTAATAAAGCCATTCCCGCAACCAAAGTAGAAAGTCTTTTTCTTCCTCCAGATTTTACATTGACCACAGCTTGACCAATCATTGCACAGCCTGCTGGACCACCAAATAACCCCGTCACTATATTTGCAAGACCTTGTGACTTCACTTCCCTTTTACTATCTCCTTTGGTTCCTGTCATTTTATCAACTACAGGAATAGTCAATAATGATTCTATCAGACCTACCATTGTTAAGGCAACTGCTGTCGGAAAAATAATAAAGAACGTTTTAATAGTGAAAGGAACCACAGGAAATGATAATGTTGGTACAATTGTCGACATATTGCCCATATCTCCAATTTTTTGTAGATATCCTGGGTAAGCCAATGCAACAACAGTCATTACTATAATAACAATTAATGCAGGTGGAACAGCTTTTGTAACTTTTGGAAGTCCGTACATTAGCATGATTGTGATAATTACCATGGAGTACGTCCATAGTGATTGCCCAGGTAATTGTTGTACTTGAGCTAGAAAAATTAAAATGGCTAAGGCATTTACGAAGCCAAACATCACAGTTTTTGGAATAAATTTCATTAATCTTTGAATACCAAGATATCCTAGAACTAATTGCATAATACCTGTTAAAATAGTTGCTGCTATCATATATTCAAGACCATGGCTTTTAATTAGCGCAGCCATAACGAGTGCCATAGATCCTGCGGCGGCTGAAACCATGGCTGGTCTTCCACCTGTAAAGGATATAATTAAAATAGTTGTTGCTGAAGCAAATAGTGCTGTCATTGGATTTACTCCTGCAATAATAGCAAAACCTACAACCTCTGGAAGTAAGGCTATAGACGAAACTAGACCAGCAAACAAATCATTTTTCCCATTTCCAATCCACTCTTCTTTTTTTATACTAAATAACATGTAGATAAATCACACCCTTTTAAGTTTTTAGTTGCATTTGACAACTTTATTATAGTATCATAGTCACATTGTTAAATAAAGTCCTAGGTTAATTTAAATTGTATTCAAATTAACCCTATAGTGAATTTTTGAGGTGATTTAATAGATGAATATTGGAATAAGAATTCAAGAATTAAGGAAAGCAAACCACATAACTGCAAGAACATTAGCTGAAAAAATTAATATTTCCCCATCTTTTATTTCTGCAATAGAGAATGATACAACAAAGCTCTCCTTAAAAACACTAACAAATATTTGTGAGGCATTAGGTGTATCATTGTCAGATTTTTTCAATCCTAAATTAAGTCCTACAGATCAGAAATTAATAACTGTTATTATGAGTTTACCAGAACAAAAAAAATATGAACTTCTTCAGTTTTTAACAGGATTAGAAGAGAAGTAATTTTTCCATAGATCAAATTTCTGATTTTAAAATTACTACTCAATTTCTGTAGCTTTTTAACCATGAATACGAACGGTGAAAATTCCTGAAGCTGAAAATCGTTCGGCTTCTCAAAAAGAATCGGTAGCAGCATGTATAAGATCTAAGAAGGATCAGTAGGAGGAAAATGATGAAATATGATATCAATTTGAATATACACTATACGGCTCCAGAAGAAGTGTGGATTGCAATTGAAGAAGTTTACAGATCAATGCCCTATTGGGCTGGATACAACAAAGAGGTCAGATGGACAGGCACGGAAATTGATTTGTGGGCTTCTGTTGAGCCTAGTGGTATACAAATTGCAGGTGTAATGCCTGAAAGTATATGGGATGAATGGTACGATAGTCTTAAAAATAAACTTACACAATCTTTAGGTTATCAAATAGGTGAACCAGAGGAAGGCTTTGATTTCAAGTATTGGAAATAATAAAGAATGCAATATATGCATATTGTATCAAAAAGGATGAATACGAACAGTAGAAATTCCTGAAGCTGAAAATCGTTCGGGAAAATAGGTCATATTGTCTAACTGCAGTGTGAGATCTACCAGAGAAAATGATCAAAGAGACGAACGATCGATCATACCTGGTCAATGGTCAATGGTCAAAGTCAGAATTACGAACTATGTATCAAAAAGGATCAATAACTGAAGGAGAGAATCATAATGAATATAATGAACGGATTTAAAAGACTTAATATTCAAATCTTAGTGTTTTTAGCAATAATCACAATACCAACGATATTGATGTTTGGTGTAATGAATACTCTAATCGGAGTTATTCCAATTGCTATAATCTGCATTTATGTAATACATGATATTGAAAGTTATGAACAAAAAAAGAAAAGTCCAAAAAAGGATCAATAACTGAAGGAGGCAGTCATTGCTTATGTTAGTAAAGTTTCCTAGCTATAAAAAAATATTTAAAGAAACAAATAGATGTCTGAAATCTCTTGAAAAGTTAGGTACAAAAAAAACAGGTGAGTTAGAAAATACCGATAAATTCTTATTTTTAATTGTTGGCAATATAAATTTACGCTTAAATACTATCTTTTTTCTCTTAGAGAATAATATTACAGATGGTGTACTTTCATTGCAGCGGTCTGTCTTTGAATTGTAGATTTCCTTTAAAGTGTATTCTGAATCTGATGAAAAGGAGAGATTCCTTAAGTCTTACTTTAATAAAAAAGGATTTGAGAATAGTATAAAGTGGGAAAGACTTTCAAATAGTAATGATGCTGACTTATTTACTGATAAAGATAGAGAAATGTTAAGTGATTTAAAAAAAGGATACAAATCATCTATTAAAGATAGCTTTGCCAAATCACCATTTAAAATTTGGTATGAATTAGCGAGTGGTAAATCATTAAAAGAGCTAAGCGATGAGTTTTACACAGGAACAGAGTATTATGCAAACTATGATGAATTATCTAGTTGGGTACACCCGCAAAGGTTAGAAGAAAATATAAACGTTAAATGTTTCACACAGTACCTACCTCCCCATTACTATGATCTTCTAATAGGTTCACTCATGTGGGCAATTGATAATTTAGCTAATGATATTGTTTTTATTGTAAAAAAATATAATATATCAGAAAGCCCACGAATATTTAAGTATGGAGAGAATATCAACATATTTTTGAAGGAATTAAAGAATTTGCAAATAGATGTTACCAAAAAAAATCGTTCGTAAAAGTAGTTGATTTCTGTCAGCTGCAGTGTGAGATCCACCAGGCAAAGCATGACTAAAAGCAAACGATCGATAATGCCAGGACAATGGACAAACACAAAATGGCGAACTATAAGCCAAAAAGTATAAGAAAGAAGTGAAATAAATGGATGTGAATTTTGTAAACATTCCTGAAATTATAAGCGACTTTAGAAATGCTGAAGACAAGGGCGATGTTGAAGCAGTCAACATTAACTTAAAAGATTTATACAATGAAATGGAGCATGATTTACATTTCATATGTAATGAGGTCAGTAGTGATCGTTTGGATTATTTCAAAAACAGATATTTTTCTAAACGAATTGAATGATTTCTGAAAAGGATCAATAGGAGGAAAAGTGAATTGAGAAAAGCTCTATTAGTAATTGATATTCAAAGTAAAACAATTGGATCACTGTATGGTAAAAAAAAGTTTTTGAGAAGAGTAAATAGGATGATCGATTTTTTTCATGAGAAAAATATACCAGTTATATTCATTAAGCAAGACGGATGTGGAGAGTTATCTAATAATTTAAATCTACTAGATAACGATGTTGTTGTAGATAAAAAAGAAGGAAATGCATTTACGTCTTCTCAATTTAATGAAGTAGTAAATAATCTCAAACTAGATTCATTCGTGGTTACAGGATTAATGAGTAATGCCTGTATTCAAAAAACATGTAAAGGTGCATTGAAACAAGGGTATTCTGTGACTCTAGTAGAAGATGCGCATGATTCCATAGTTAAGCCATTGAAAACTATTTGGAATAAAAGATTAAAGAAAATTGGAGTTAATACATTAACTTCAAGTATGTATATCACTATTCAAAAATAAATCTATTATTATAGAGGCTATCCTAAAAAGGATTAGTAAAGGGGATGAATAAATGAAAAAATCCCGAGGTAAAAATCCCACATTTTTAATTCTTTCCCTGCTAGTTCCATGGAGATTTATAAATACATGGTACTATTTATTGGAAGGAACATTATTTATTTCTAGATACTATGTAAATGAAAAAAGTCGGACTTTCAAAAAAGAACTTTTGGAAATTGATGTAGAAAATATAGATAAAATTGGTTTCAGTGGTGATTTTGGGAATCAGCCTATCGAACCAATGATACAAGGTTATTATGGCAGCTATAAATCGTAAGAAATTATTTTTATTTTGAATGATGGAAAAAAATTAGCTTGGAATGTAAGATTTTATACAAAAAAGCAATTGGCTGAATTATTTACGTCAATTAAAGAAGATATTATTTTTGGAAGTAGACTACGAAACGTATTAAAACTATGAATTTTTTCAAAAAGGATCGTTCGTAAAATGAAAGAAAATTCTCCGGCAGCAGCTGCGGATCTTCCAGGATAATTTTTCTAAAGGCGAACGGTAAAAATTCCTGAAGCTGAAAATAGTTCGGCTTCTCAAAAAGGATCGATAGCAGCATGTACGAGATCCAAAAATAATGATAAGGAGGGAAAATATGAGTAATGATAAAGAGACAAAACCATTAATAACTAATTTTTACAACAGTTTTAAAGATGGACAAGGAAAGAATTACTTGGAATTAAAAGATGTTTTATTGAAGGTGTATAAAAAATTTGATACGGCGATAAACGAGGAAGCTTTAATAGCTAGACTAACTATTTTATTTTAAAACTCTCACTAAAAAATGGAAATTTACTACAGAACAAAATCAGATCATAAATGAACTAAGCGACATAGCTAAATTTGCTAGTGTAAATAACGATTATAGAGGTGATTTAGGAAGCTTGTCTCAATTTGACTAAAATTGAAAACTTTTCAAAAAGGATTATTAGTGGAGGTTATATGAAAAGGATCATTGAATATATAAGAGGAAAATTGTTAAATAACCCTGAAAAAAGAGAAACAATAGATATTTACAATTTATCTATAACTAGTGCTAATGATAATATTACTAAAAAAGATTTAAACTTGATAAGTTTCTTTTTAAAATTTACTCCATCGGAAAATAAACTATTTAGTGTTATTAAAAAATGGAATGATGATACTTTTGTTAATATATCCTGCGAGAGTAATAATCAAAACTGGATTTCATGTACCCAAAAAATGCTGACTGTTGATGAAATACTTAAGGGTACCCCTGAAGATTATCTTGAAGATTTTTTTTGGTTGATTGAAGTAGAAAAAATATATGATATAGATAATATCATGAATCACGTTATTGATTTTATAAACAGTAATAAAAAAGAATATCAGAGTATTTGTTCAAAAAAAAGTCGTATCTATTTTTCTAGATACAGTGACGTTAATAGCTATACTGTGGTATGGGGACAAGAAAACTATCTTAATTGTATTGTATCTGATGTCGGTTAGTATACAACACTTTTTTATTATTAAAAACAATTGATTCCGATTGAATCAAACTTTCTAGAAAGTGAAAAGGAGTATCAAAAATGACTAGACCGAATAAAGACCGTGAACGTATTTTAAAAGAATTGTAAGATTTCTACACAAAGAATGAAGACAACTATGGATTTGGAAGAATTAATTTGTATACAATTCAATCAATTTCAATTCAAATGAAAGAAGATCCAACTATTAAAAATCTAGCAAGTTATGTCCCTGTTGTTCAAATGCCTTATGGTGATGAATTAATTATTCTTTGTTTTAGTGTACCAATATGTAAAAATAGAACAGTAGATCAATCTAAAGAAGCTGCAAGATTTGTTGTTGATAGAGTCGTCGAGTTGATTAGGATTAGAAACATTACTAGATTAGAGGAAAACGAGTATGTCGTTAGGAACTTTACCGAAAATCAAAGTAGTTCTTTCAATCCATATAAAGTACTATCAAAATTAGCAGTTGAAGATCCTAGTAAATTAGAAACAGTTGTGAAGGAATTAGAAGACCTTCCTAAAATCATCAGTAACAAAAGGAGTCAATATGGAAGTTATAATTGATAGACAGAGTGTATGTATGGGTGATGACATTACAAGTCACAAAACCAAAATTCAAGTAAGCGAAGATATTAGATTTCTAGAACTCTTTAAAGAGTTAATAACAAAAAATTATTTCCCACATATTCAAGGAAATGATGTCGTATGGGTTTTAAGGTTTGCTGGTAAAGATAGGATTGTTTGGAAAACAAAGAAAAATAAATTTTATGAATACAATAAGTCGTGTTGTTCGATAAGTAAGAATGGAAAAAAGATTCCAAAGGTTACTTTTATTTATTATTCAGCAGTTAAAGAGTGGACAGAAAGACAGGAAGACTATCTGGAGAATAAGATAGTAAAAAATTGGTTTGATATGTTGAAGAATTTTTCTAAATAGCTGTTTATGGAATACTGAAAGCATTCCTAAAAAGGATGAGAAAGAAGTGTGAAGAAAGATGAAAAAATTTATTTGTTTTGTTTTAGTTTCAGTTACATTATTAGCGAGCTGTGCTAGCAATAAATCAACCGGGTCTGTAGATTCTACTAAGCATTCGGTCACTAATATTAGCACTTATAAAAAAGAAGAGACCTCATTATCCAGTTCGATAAAAACAGAATCAATAGAAACTACTCAAAGTTCACAAGCAACTCCAAATTCTGAGGAAGCCAAGTACCCTAAAATTACAAAGACGTTGCTTAATGGAAAATCTTGGTATGAAGGAAATTCTACTGGTGTAGAAAACCAACCAAGACAAGGTTTTACTGAAGATAAGCTTCATGATCTTTTCGGTAATGAATTGGAATATGAAATTATTTCTGATGATAATGAACAAACATCTAGGGTTCTTGATTCTAGAAAAAATGAACTTGTCGATATTAAACTTCAAACAAAAATTAAAGTGAATAAACCAACCGTTGATGGTACCTATAGAGACGTATTCTACTATTTATATTATAAATATGACGGATCATTGATGATTGTACTAGAAGGAACTCCGGCAAAAGAGAGCGATTTGACAAGTTATCCTTTGGAAGAAATAAATATTTGGGGAAATTAGAGTGAATGAACAAACGGAATTTTTCACAGGTGACAGCTATAATATACTCAAACCGTTATCAAAAACTATCAGTAAGGAGTTAATAGGCCTGTAAAAAACGATTCAAACAAAAATAGGTATTTGTATATCTTAGAACTTGAAAATAATTGTTTTTATGTTGGGCAAATGTTTAGTTCAATAAAAAAAGATTAACAAAACATTTTAATGGGAAAGGTTCAGCATGGATAAAGAGGGATCTGCCAATAAGATTAGTAGATTTGGTCTATCTAGGAAATTTTACTTACACAGAAGGTGAATGCATGGAAAACAAATATGTATTTAAGTATATGAAGGAATATGGATGAGACAAAGTTAGAGAGGTATACACTTCACATTGAGTGATAGCAATGGGCATTGGATCACTATCAAAAAACACAAGAAGAAAAATGTTGTACGCGGGATTAAGGATGCAATTATTCCAGATAGGGCTCAAGACTAATGTTGTAAAAAGGATCGATAGCAGTATAGATTTGATAAAGAATGATTGAATGGAGAATATACACATGAGGAATGTCATCATTGTAGAATATATACATGAATTTAAGGTATTTAATTTTATCAAAAGCAATAATCCTATCCTTTGTTTATCTGTATACAGAATACGGGTTAAATCTTAAACCACCCCAAAAAAAGTAAGAAGTAAGTGTGAAGAATGATTAATAACATGATAAGAGCTATACTCCAAAAAAGATCGATAAATAATTGAAATGGAGCAAGATAAATTAATTTTTCAAACATTCAGCAAAAAAATATATTAGAATTAAATTTTTATGGGATGTAACGGATAAGACAATTGACAATCTAGAATCTAGTTTTCAAGATTTGTTTTCCCAGTCGGAAGACTATGAATTGAAAACATTTGAAAGACAGTCCTTTGAAGAACAGAATACTAAAACGATATTAGTGAAAATACCTGCGACTATTCAAAAAATTAATCATAAGCTATCCTTCTACAGAGCAGTGTTACAAGAAGAACTAGATAGTGAAAATCTAAAGAGGGTCGGGACTATTCGCTATTACGTGGATATAAATCGTATTTTCTATATACAACTTATCTTTGAAATGAGTTAAAGACTTTGTACCAAAAGAATTTAAAAGAAGAATTTTGATGAGACAATATGTAGAGGATGCTTTTACAGATAAAATTTTTTCAGGAAATTCTGCTGCTATATGCATATTAGATACTTGGATTGAGAAACTTTAATGTTGAAAATTGGAAAAGAAAATAATTTGTCTGAAACTGTTTTTTCAGTAAAAAAAGGTTTTTGAAGAAGGAGCGTAATCAGTATTTTAAAAGAGGATGTTTGATAAATTAATCTTAATTTAATGAAAAGGAAAAGTGACTATGTCAAACGGAAGAAAAAAGAAACTACCTGCAATGAGCTAGTCGTTGTTAGGGCAACAAATGCGATGAGATTTTCAGAGATTCCAGCTTTTTTGGGAGCGCTATTGAAAGCTGAATACTTATTCCATGCTATTTTCTATGGATGAAATAGACTTAATTGCCTCTTGTTTAAAAGCAAATCCTTGAGGATCAGTTTGTATTTTCAATTTAGAAGCAAAGCATGTGTTCCTATTTAAAGAAATATTCACTCAAGTTAAAGGGACTAAATTACAAACAAAAGATTATTATGTACAGTATGAAGAAATGAGACAAAAAAATAATTCAATACTGTTTGAATTTAAGCGGTTAACAAAAAAAGAACTAACGATTTACTAATTTGCTTCTCAAAAGAAAAGTTCTGTCTAAAGAGCTTTTCTTTTTATTTGCTGGCGATACTAAAAAATTAATTTTGGGGTGTGTTTCTTGGGAGAATTAAAGATGATTGTTTATTAACTGACAAATTAAACACTCTATATGAGAATGCTAAAATCAAACTATACTGCCACTACAGCTTAAAAAAATGAATATATTTTTATTATATACAGAAAAAATTAAGACAAATTCTTCCCTTTCTCAATTTTTCTCTGGTGCAAGAAAGAGATAAGTTATTTAAGTTTACTTAAATGAATAATTAAAAATCAGTTGAATCTATCAATCAAAGTTTTTTAATCTATTGATCCAATTTATTAAAAATACAATACTTATTATTTGCTAATGATTTCAATTTGAATTAAATTAAACATAATAAGTAATTTTGATTGTTAAGTTTAAAATGTTTCACAGTCAGTTTAGAATAATATAATTTAAGGAGGCAGTCATGAGAAAATTTACTCATTCTATAATTGCATTAGTAGGGACAGTGATTTTATTATTAGTAGCAATAATACCTAGTTCACTTATAATTGTGGGAAATCGAAGTCAATATGAAGTCAATGCAGAAAGTTCCGTGAGCACAGTTGATTTAGCCAATATTAACATTTTAAAAGAGACGCAACTTTTTTCTAAAAATGGCACATCTGTGAGTGATGGTGTTAAATTGGAAAAAAAAGAAGATTCTACATATGATTTGGATTTACTGTTTAAAGGAACTGCAGTAGCAGATGTTGGGTTGGTGTCACCTAAAATAATTGTTTTTACCATACCAGAAGAACTGAAAAGCAAGATTGTTGGACCGATCAAGATCAACATCAATGCTAAATTAATGCCAATCGTGCCTGGTGATGTTCCAGGTGTGAAAGACTTGGTTTTAAATGTTGGAGGGTTAGTTACTAAATTACTTGGATTGGCAAAACCTTTAGGCTTACAACTAGATTCATTAGAAAAAGCATTTGAAGGACTTAATTCTCTTCAAGATTTAGGGAGTTATCATGCTACTGTTGAAGGGAAATTATCACCAGATGGTAATTATGTTATGGTAGATTTTACAGATGGACTAGGAGAATATGTTCGTGCAGCATATGCCAATTTATTTAATCCGTTGAAGGAGGCTGTGGATGGATTAAAATTTACTGGACTACTAGCTATTTTAAATCCAACTCTTGATTTGTTAAAACCTGCTGTTAATGATTTGTTAGAGCTTGTTGGAAAAATTGCTGATGGTACATCAGATGTATTAACAAATGCGTTGCAAGCCAATGTACTTGGAAATGTTGATGTTGATTTTTCTACAACAGTCTTTGATGTAACCGCTGAAAAAGCGCAAGTAACAGTAATGGCAGTCAATGATCCAGTGATTGATTTAGAATTATTAAATACAATTTATGCGAATGGAGATTCTATCAATCTTTATTTTGACAAAGCGGTAGAAAATCCGTTGGCGAATTACCCAGTTATAAGCCCGATTGTTGAAGATATCATAGAAGGTATGACAGACGTTAAAGGGCGTGTGGCTCTTTCACAACCTATACCAGAAGGAACAACATTCAATGCCAAGGTTGAATTACCAGATGGAAGTATACTAACGAATAATATTAATGAGGATGGTTCTTTTGCAGTTCCTTTTGGTAAGTATCAGCCTCAAGGAAACGACCAATTAAAAATAGTAATCGAATCTCAAGTTGGAAGTTATTCTAAAGTTAGTGAACCTACAATTAAACAAGTCATTGCTGATCCCTTTCTTAAATATCCCATTGCAAAACCAATTGTTGAAGATATTCTTGAAGAGGCCACAAGCCTTAAAGGTAGTGTAACGCTCACTGAACCATTGCCGGATGGTGTAACATTTAAAGTGAAAGTTCAGTTGCCAGATGGAGCCTATCTGACTGGAACAATCAGCCAAAGCGGAACCTTTGTAATTTTATTTGATAAATACCAACCAATAGGAAATGATCAATTAAAAATAACAATCGAAGCAAGTGATGGGAAGCGAACGAAAAGTAGTGAACCTGAAATCAAGCAAGTGGTTGTCAATCCGCTAAACAATTATCAAGTGCCAAAACCGCAGTTTGAAACGGTAAATGAAGGAAGTAAGGCTATTACAGGAACTATTCCATTAGTGAATGTTCCAGTAGGGACTAATTTGTTTATGCAAGTTCGATTTCCTGACGGGTCTGTAAGAAAAGTAGCACTTGAAAAGGATGGAACTTTTTCGATTCCTATAGTAGATAAAAACTTAAAAGAAGGCAATCCTCTAAGGTTAGTAACTATTGCAGAGCATACACAATCTTTGAAAGGCAAAGAAAGTGACAATGTAGTTTTTGCAGTTGGTAGAATTCCATCTTTAGAAGGGTACATCGTTCCAACTCCTGTTGTATCCCCAATTTTCGTTGGCGATACAATGATCAAAGGATCTGTGAAGATTACTTCTCCTCCAGAGGGGACTCAATTTAAAGTTAGAGTGAGATTCCCTGGAAGTATTTACGAAGAAACACTTGTGAATGCAGATGGGACCTTCTCACTGGATATTTCCGGTCGACAATTAGCAGCAGGAACTTCGATCACACTTAATACAGCGGCAACACTTGGCACTGAGGCAGCAGCTAGCGGTCGAGTTATTGTTTCTGTCGGTGCCAAATAAATAGAAGATTTACCAAAAAAGAGAGGGTGCATAAAATGAAGAGTTCAAAATTCGTTACGACTAGCTCTACTGCTTTATTATTGTCAGTTATGTTAGGGACATTATTTTTAGGACAATCTGCTTCTGCTGCTGATATAAATAAGGCAACCGATTTAGATGTCACATTTACGCCAGGTGCTTTAACTTTAGAGGCTGTCTCTTCAATCAGCTACGCATCACAAACAATTTCAGTAAATGATGCATCATACATTCCAACAAACCCTAGTGCGATTAATGTTGTTGTTTCAGATGCTAGAGGAACCAATGCTGGTTGGAAGTTGAGTGGCAAACTGAATGGTTTTAAAGATAATGCGGCCACAGCCTCTTTGCCAAATGCAAGTTTGAATTTTAAAAATACACAGGCAGGAACAAATAGTGATGCTGAAGCACCAACACCCGTTAATACAGTTAAATTAACGAGTGGAGCAGCAACTGCATCTCCGTTTGCAACAGCTGCAGTAGGTGCTGGGGCAGGGACTTGGACTTTTACTTGGCCTGATAGCGAAAACAAAGGAGTTACGCTCAATGTACCTGCTGCAATGGCAACACTTGGCAAGCATACTTCTACAATTGACTGGACATTAGCTGATGCACCATAGAAATAAAGTATGATCTATAGAGAGTGGGATGAGAACTATTTTTATTCCACTCTTTTTTTCTGATTAACTAAAAGGAGTGATTTAGATGAATAGGTGTTCTAGATCAATAACGATTAAGTTATTCTGGTTATTTGGTCTTATTTTTTTATTTGGTTTGTTGCAGACTTTAAACGCTTCAGCACAAGACAAAAATAATGAAACGAATAGTTTTTATGTGCAAGCAGTTATACCGGAGAATCAAGTTGACATCAATAAATCCTATTTTGATTTGAAAATGCAGCCAGAAGAAGAACAAGAATTACAGGTTAAGTTGGTCAATCCAGAAGCAGAACCAATCACTGTTTCTGTAAATGCGATAAATGCGTCGACGACAGAAGAAGGAATGATCGATTATACGGTCAAAGGCATCAAAGACAAAACACTAAATTATCCTTTTGAATCATTGATCAAGGTTCTTAAAACAACGATTTCATTACAGCCGTATGAAACAAAAATTGCTCGTTTTCATTTGAAAATGCCGAAAGAACAATATGACGGTGTGATAGTAGGAGGATTACGTTTTACCAAAAATCTACCTGAAAATGAAGTAAAGAACAAAGAGGTGACTATTCAGCAGCGATTTCATTATGTAGTAGGTGTGGTCTTGAATGAAACCGAGACCACAATAGTGTCAGATTATGAGATGGATGCAGTCAAAGTAGCAAAATCTAAACAGGGGAAGAAAATGTCTGTCATCCATTCGATTCGGAATAAAAATGCTGCTATTTCAAAGGAAATAGAGCTTAAAATGATCATCCGAAAAAAAGGAGACAAGGCTCCCTTGATCGAATTAGAGAAAGAACATCTGGAAATGGCACCTAATTCGGTCATGGATTTTCCTGTACTGATAAAGAGACAGTTGCAGAGTGGAAAGTATACTAGCCATACTCAGATTTTACAAGATGGTAAAAAATGGATATTTGAAAATGAATTTAATATCACAAAAGATCAAGCAAAGCTCGTCAATAAGGAGATTGAAGACAATAAAGTCAAGAATAAAGTACCTTCTTGGCTGATTGTAGTGGTCATTATATTGACAGTACTTGTATTGATTCAATTCTATATTTTGTGGCTAAAAAGGAGCTTAAATGTGAAGCATTTGGATGATGAAAATAAAATTTAGTCAAACATCTTTTCATAAAAGTCTGTGACTATAATTATATGGATTAAAATCGGAATAATAAAAACGTAGAGGATTAGAATATGTTTATTTAAATTTATTATCATATATGAAGTTGTTTAATCTGACGAGCCGTAAGGAGTGTAACGTCATCGGTTTTAACTTCAGAATATTGTTTCACCCACCGAGCGACAGAAAACAGGACGATACCATATTCATTGGCTAATGCATTTTATGATTTTCCATCTTCCTAAAGTGTTACGTTTGTCTAGCATAAATAGTGTCTACTTTAATTAGAATACATGTAAAATCCAACAAGATGGAATGGCAATAATTTTTGTCAAAAAAATTATTGCCATTCCAATTTGTTCTGAGAGGTCTCTTATTCTTTTAATTTTGTCTATTTTCAAAACTTAAAAAGTTGTTCCCCTTTACAAAATGAACATACGTTCGTATAATTGATTGTGAAATAGAATAAGGAGAGGATTGAGATGATATTTGATTATGAAAAAGAACCTAGAAGAGTGCTTTTTTGTATTGATGTAAAATCTTTTTATGCATCAGTCGAATGTGTAGCTAGAGGATATGACCCGCTAGAAAAAATGCTAGTTGTAATGAGTCATGCTGAAAATACTGGCGGTCTTGTTCTGGCGTCTTCTCCAAAAGCAAAAGAAGTGCTGGGAATCACTAATGTAACAAGAAAATACGATGTGCCTAATCATCCAGATTTAATGATCGTACCACCGCGGATGAATGAGTATATCAAAGAAAACATGAAAATCAATGAGCTCTACAAAGAGTATGTTGCCAATGAAGATTTGCATATTTATTCGATCGATGAATCCTTTTTAGATGTAAGTGCTAGTTGGAAATTGTTCGGTCAAACACCAAAAGCTATGGCTAAAATCATCCAGAAACGGATAAAAAAAGAGACAGGATTAGCAATCACAGTTGGTATTGGCGATAATCCTTTACTAGCTAAATTAGCGATGGACATCGAAGCGAAGCGCAACAAAGAACGGTTAGCTGAATGGCACTATGAAGACGTTCCTGAAAACGTCTGGCGTATTGAATCAATGACGGATATGTGGGGGATTGGTCACCGTTTAGCCAAGCGTTTAAACAATTTAGGCATTCGATCTGTGTATGATTTGGCTCATGCAGATGTAAACAGTCTCAAAAGGAATTTGGGGGTTATTGGCGAACAGTTATATGCCCATGCCCATGGTATCGACCGAAGTCGTTTGTCCGAAAAATACATACCAGAAGAACGTTCCTATAACAATTCTCAGATTTTGATGCGCGATTATATGAGACAAGATGAGATCGAAGTTGTGATTAGAGAGATGGCGGAACAAGTAGCAGCGCGTCTTAGAAAAGCCCATTGTCAGACTGAATGTGTTCATTTATCTGTGGGCTTTTCAAAATCAGCTTTGTCGGGTGGATCAGGTTTTTCAAGACAAATGAAAGTACCTTTAACAAACAGCAGCAGGCTACTGATTGAATACTGTTTAACTATTTTTAGACAACATTGGCATGGAGAAGAAGTACGACATATTGGAATTACCTATTCCAAACTGAACTATAATACTTATATTCAATTAGATTTATTTCATGAGCCTGATGAGCAACTAAAAGAACGAAAACTAGACCAGTTGATTGACGAAATTCGACAGCGCTTTGGCTATGTTTCATTGGTTCATGCAAGTTCAATTTCCTCTGGCGGTACAGCAATTTCCAGAGCATCACTAGTTGGCGGGCACGCAGGAGGAATGGAGGGCTTACAATGAGCAAGGAACGAGATTATTATTTTGAACAATATCAAGATCGGAAAATGAAAAAATGGGCAGGTTTCTATTTATCTGAACATACAGCACTCATTGAACGAGAAAAAAAAAGACAGCCAGCCGAAAAGAAACGACAAATGAGTTGGTCAGACATCGATGAAGTGTTAGCGCAGGCCTTTCAAAATCAGGTTGAAGTGACGATTCAAAAAGAAGAACTAGACTCTGAAGGGAATTATGGAGCAGATATCATTGGCCTGATTCAAGGTCATGACGAATTGGGCCTCTATGTAGGCGGACATAAGATCGGCTACGATGAAATACGTCATGTCCAGTTATATTAAAGAAAACCCTCTAACTTTAGATAAGGTGCTAAAGTTAGAGGATTTTCAGTTTTAATGGTTAGTGACAAAAAAGAATTCAACTAATGCGTATAGAACCATCATTAGTGTAATCAGACCACACACGATCATATGACGACGTTTATGCATCATTACGATTGCAATAAATTCTCTTAAAAAGGCATTAGGTAGAAAATAGAAAGCTGTTCGAGCCCCAATCCCATCTGCCTTCAGATTGGCCATTTTGGCAAATAGTCCGGCACGAAATAGATGGAAATTGTTCGTTGTGAAAATCGCTTGAAAACCAGTTCCCCCAAAATCTTGCTCCATGATTTCTTTTGAAAAGCGCATGTTTTCCAAGGTGTTTTTAGAATTGGTTTCAACTAAAATAGCTTCTTCTGGAATCCCTTTTTCAATGGCATATTGTTTCATCGCAATACTTTCAGCGATATGCTCATCGTCACCTTTACCACCAGACATCAAAATTTTGGGTGGATTCAAAGTAGCATTGGACTGGGCTTGGTAAAATTGAATCGCTTTTTCGATTCGTTTGCCTAAAAGTGGTGGTACTGTTTTGCCATCAATCAAACCTGAACCTAAAACAATAATGAAATCCTGCTCATATTTTGGCTGATTAAATTGATAAATAATCGAAATCGTTAAAAAATTATAGAAAACGATTGAAAAATAAAACATGATGAAGGGTAAGATCCCAAATAATAGTGAAGCCCACTGCGGCAAAATTCGCGCTGAATAATAATTGAAAATCAGAAAAACGGTCAAGCCGATAGCTAAAAGCAAGGTCAATAAATTCGCTAATGAATGGCCTTCTTTACGCATAACGACAATCGCATTCCAATATAAGAAAGCGAGTAAAGCATAAAGTCCAATCAATAGCAGTAACAACAAAACGACACCTGTGATCCCTGCTAAAATAATCAATAGTGGGTTCAGTGTTCTAACAAGCAAAACCCCCAAATAGGTCATCCCGACAACTAAAAACAAATTAAAGAATAACCCATTGATTAATCTACGTTTTTCCTTGAAATAACAGAACAGGAAGAATAATAAAAAGCTTAATGGAATCAAAAAATAATAAGTATGAAGTTGTATTTCTAAAAAAATGACATAAACAATAAAACAAAGTGAAAACCAAAGCAACTCAAAAAATTTCCAATTTTGGTTTACCTTTTTTTTCCGCCATTTCGGAATAATAAAAACGCCAATAAGATAAATAAGCCCAATGATAATACTAAAATAATTCCCCATAGATAGAACTCCTTCAATAAATGATTTCACATTAGTATAACGAAAAATAAGCGAAAAAAAAACTACAAACCTTAAGTTAATGTAAATATCTTATGATATAAGTGAATAAGTCCGACTTAGAATGAAAAAATAGAAGAGGTTGGGACAGGAGTGTTTAACCCCGAGAAATAAGAAGGGGTTGCTTCTGCTCCCACCGTTTATTCATATTTAGGGTGTTAAACAAAAGTGCTTTTTACTTTTGTCCCACATCACTCCATTTCAGACTTATTCAGAAAAACGAACTGGAAAGGTGATAAAAAAGCTAGTTCCTTGGCCTTCTTCTGATACTAATGAAAGATGCCATTCATATTTTGCAACAATCGAGGTAACGGCGAAAAGACCAAGACCAGTCCCTTCATCAGCAGATTTTGTTGTAAAGAAAGGTTCAAATATTTTTTCTTGTAATTCTGTGGGAATCCCTGGACCGTTATCAGAAATTTCCAAGGTAACAAAACGATTCAGCTGATTCATCTGATAACTTGTCTTTTTCAGCTGTTCAGTTAATTCTTTTGAAGCAGGTGAAACAGTTACGTGAATTTCTTGCTGTTTTGTTATATTCTCTTTAGTCGCTTGATAGGCATTGGTAATCAAATTGTAGATCAAATTCTGTAAATCGGTTTCTTCCAATTTTGTCGTCCCTAGATTTTCTTGGATAGACAGAGTCAATTGTACTTTTTTAGGGATGATTTCTCCAATCAAGTGAGTAGCAACCCCAATAGCCGCTGAAATATCGATCCATTCTTGAACGCTTTTTTGAGGTTTTGAAAAGCGTAGAACATTGGATGAAAGTTGTTTTCCCTTTTGAGCAGAATGAAGAATTTCCTCTAAATCTGCTTTTAATACAGGATCCTCTCCATGTTCTTCCAACAACAACTGAGTGTTGCCGATAATCGGTGTTAAGAAATTATTCATATCATGGACGATCGAAGTTGTCAGTAGACCGACTGTTTCCATCTTATTTCGTTGGTAAAGTTCTAATTCCAATTGATGCTGCATTTTTTGTTGTTTTTGTTTTTCGATCAGCTGCCGGTTTTCTGCTTCAATCGTTTCTTTTTTTCTAAAATTATGAATAAACAACGAGCAAATGATAATTAAAAGTAATAATAAAACTAAAAGGAAGGACAACACAATGACAAAATTAATAATATCATCATTTCGTTCATTATAATCAGCATTGATTGCAACGACCCAATGAGCGAGACCTACATCGATCCATTCAAAGGCACTGATTTTTAAGACCTCAGTCGGTGTATCTTCATCCCACCAATAAGATTTATAGGTTAATTTTCCTGAATCATGGCTTAGCTGATATTTTTCGAGACGTTTTAAATCAGAATAATCAAAATCAGGATACAATTTTTCTCGCCCATTAATAATATCTAAGCCAACCTGTTGGGCGACCGGATGCATCACAACTGTCATCGAGCGATCTTTGATCATGGGATACCCTTTGTAATCTAATTCAAAATCTTGTAAGAAGTTTTTATAAAATGCTTCTAGATTTAGCGGTAAAATCAAATAGCCATCAATAGTGCCAGCTGCGGTACGGATTTCTTGATAAAAATTGACATAGGCCTTTTTATCGATAAAATAGGAATCACCATTTTGTGCAGTGGGTTTATCAAGTAGCTGCTTTAGGGATAAATCATGGCTGATAAAGGGACGAATTGTTTGGATATCAGCGGTGGTTACCTGTTTCTCCTGAGCATTCCAATGAAAAGCATAGAGAGGAGTACCGTCAGGTTCGATGTAAAAAAGAGCATCGGTTTCATTGTTTAGTGACTCAAAAAAAGTGTTTAGAGAAGAGGCACTGTTTTTTAGATAAGTCGCCGGATCATTACTATTTTTTAAATTTCCATCGATCGCTAGATAATTAAGCGCTTGGTGGCGATTTTTCATGGACAGTTGGATCACTTTCCCAACATACTCTGTCGACTGAAGTAAAAAATCTTGACTACTAGCAGTCGTTGTTTTACGAATGATAGAAAATCCTTGAATTGCAAAGAAAACGGATACAACGATAAAAACAGTCATCGCTGCGATCATGATGTTTACAATTCTGTTTGTTCGTTTCATTGGTCTAGCTCCTTTTAAAAGTCTGTTCATATCATAACAAGTTCATGTTGAAATTTAAAGTTAATTCAGCTATTGTATAGATAATGTAAAAAAGAATAATGAGGTGTGCACGTTGCGGAATGAAAAAATTTTAGTGGTAGATGATGATCCAGCAATTCGTCGATTGATTTGGAAGTCGCTTCAGTCAACGGGATTATTAGTTTATCAAAGTGATACGATCGAAAAAACGTTGGATATCATGAACCGAGTAGAGTTTCAATTATTTCTTTTAGATGTCAGTTTAGAACATGAAAATGACGGATACCATTTAGCTCAATTGATCCGAGAACGTCAGCCTTTGACACCCATTATCTTCGTTAGTGGGAAAAAAAGCGAGCAAGATATCATCAGTGGTCTAGAGTCCGGAGGAGATGTCTACCTTTCTAAACCATTTGCGCCAGATGTATTACGAGCGCAAGTCGTCAGTACATTAAATCGAACAGAGCAGTTATTGACATTAAGCCAACATCGAGAAGAAACGATGTTGAGAGATGGCATCTTTTCATTCGATAAAAATCAGTATCAATTTAGCAAGAATGGTGAAATCGTGAACATGACGTCTAAAGAAATCATGATGATTTTATTTTTTATGGAAAATCCTTATCAAGTATTTAGTAAGGAACAAATTTATGCCAGTGTTTGGAGTGACGGTGACATGGATAAGAATCTGATCACGGTATATATCAACTACTTAAGAAATAAAATTGAAGATGACCCTAAAAAACCGAAATATCTGCAGACAGTATGGGGGATTGGCTATCTGTTTAATCCTGAAGGGAAAGAGGCAGGGAATAGCATTTAGTTAATCGTTAGTATAGTGATAAAAACAGGTGGTGATCAATCAATGGTCATCACCTGTTTTTGTATTATTTTATGTAAAACTCAAAATAGACCTTCTAAGCGACCAAAAAAGAAGCTTAACGCAACTAAATCGGCTGAACCACCAGGACTGAGATGTTCTTTGATCAGTTGTTGATCGAACAAAATCAAAGCGTCTTCTAGTTCTTTTTTAGAGCTATTTATGGAAAAAGTTTGTAAAAGTTCAGTCGCCTGTTTTTGGACATTTTGCCAAGCTGAAATACCGCCTCGATTAATTAAATTAGAATCTTCAATTGTTGCCATTAAATGTAGTAATAAGAGTAAGAATAAGGTCTGTTGTTCTCTGTTATGATGTTGTCTTAAAAATGGAAGAGCACTATTTTTAAGTGCAGGATAACCTAATTCTGCTTCACCGCGAATCCCCACAATACCATGTTCTAAATAAAGTTTTTCTCCATAGCTTAAGTGTTTTTTTTGAGCTAAACCGGCAAAATCTTTAGAAATCAAACCTTTTGTCATCTGTTTTATATAGTCAAAAATTGCTGCTGTGTCTTTTTCAGTAAAAGGCAGCTCAAGTTTTTGATCCTGAATTATTTTTCCTGTTGCGCTTAACAGTAAGGCAAAAGAAAAATTTGCGCCTTTGTGGGTATTGACACCCTTTGTTTTAGCTAACATGGCAGCTTCAGCCAATTGTCCAAGTGTACGAACTTTTTCAAACAAGGCAAAAGGTGTTCCCTCATGGTTGAATCCTAAATTAGCATACTCTGTTAAAAAGGGAGCCAGTGCAGTACTACTATCAATAAAAGTAAAATAATTCATGTCTGCATGTGCACCGCAACTTTTAGGATCGACTAAGCCAGGTTTAGGATAAAGGGCTGCTTCATATAGTAATGCTTCTAAAGCAAATTCACCGATTAAATTTAGCGTTTTATTTCTATTTAGTTGTTTCATTTAAATGTTTTTCCATTTCTTTGAGAATAAAGGTTTGCGAATAATCTAAATGTTCCTTAATCAGTTGTTTTAACTGTTCTTCCTCTTGGTTCAACATACACTTGTAAATCAACCAATGTTCATTCAGCGCTTTATCACGTCGATCTTTTGATCGTATTGAAATATCTCGAAAATAGACTAAGTATTCACGTAATTTCATGACGATCGATTTTAAGCGCAACATCTTGCTTTTTTCATAAATCAATTCATTAAAATCAGAAAATTTTTGTAAGACTTGATCGATTTCATTTGCTTCGTTTAACCGTTCAGTTTCTTCTAACAAGAATTTTAACTCTTCAAAATCTGCAGAAGTCATCTCCTTCATTGCTGTGATCGTAGCTAAAACATCCAATGATTTTCTAATAGCATAAATCTCATTGGCATCGTTAAGTGAAATCCCTCGAACGATGATGCCGACACCGCGAACATGATCAACCAGTCCTTCCTCAACTAATTTTTGAAGTGCATAGCGGATCGGTGTGCGACTGATATTCATTACTTCAGAAAACTCTTTTTCATTGATCCGTTGTCCAGCAGGGATTTCACCTAGAATGATTGTTTTTCTGAACGCTTTATACACAAGTTCTTTCAATGGTTCATTAAGACTTAAATCTAAATTTTTTCCAACTGCTTCTGATATTGTACTCATCTGATTACTCCTTTGCAGACTAATAGTAGGAAACTAACTAAATATTCCTATTTGGTATTGCTAAGAATAAGATAAAAAATATAAGAAAATCTTCTTTTTAACAGAAAATCGCATAAACCATTTTACAGATTATGCGATTTTCAAGGATTAAGTTTTTTATTGCGGAATATAAAGTGGCATATGACCAGTTAGAATGATCGTTACAACAAAGATAATAAAAATTCCTAACGCCCATTTTGCTGATTCTTTTTGCCATTGTCCCATATCTAAACCTGTTAAACGTAGTAATAGATAAATGAAGGCTACCAGTGGACTTAATAAGTGGAAGGCTTGACCCATCAAAGAAGCTAACGCCATTTGCATATCGGTAAAACCATAGGCACGTCCAGCTTCGGCTAAAACAGGTAAGACCCCAAAGTAGAACCCATCATTTGAAATAAAGAAGGTACCAGGAGCTGAAATCAAGGCAATCACTAAGCCCCAGAAACCAGCTAATTGATTTGGAATAATTTTTGTGAAACTTTGAGCTAATGCATCTGCCATACCAGTTCCTTGGAAGAGTCCCATGAAGACACCCGCTGCAAAAACTAAGATGACAACTTGAACAGCATCGCCGCCATTTGCACCGATACGTTTTGATTGATCTTTTAAGACAGGGTAGTTGACCATTAAAGCAATTACAGTACCTGTCAAGAATAAGAACAACGGCGGTAAACCAAGACCAACAAATGAATCTGTTACTAATAATACAATCAGACCAATTGTTAGAATCGCATTGAATAACCAAATTTTTGGTCGACGGATGGACAATGTTTCTTCATCAGTTACAGTGGTCATTGCATCAATTTCTTCATCTGTCAATTGTTTAATTCCAAGGCGAGCACGCTCTTTGCGCCCCATAGAAGGTGCCACGATGAAAATCACATACAGTAATGCAATGATCATACCAGGAATCAGATAGGCTAAAATTTCAGCACCAACATTCAAAACACTCATCGCACGAGCAGTTGGTCCGCCCCAAGGTAGTAAGTTCATGATTGTATTTTGTAAAATAACAATGACTGCTAAGTTCATCAATTTCATATCAAGTTTCTTATAGATAGGAATAAAAGCAGAACAGCAAATCAAAGTAGTTGTCGTTCCATCTCCATTAAGAGATACAGCGGCTGCAACAACAGCTGTTGCAATCAATACTTTCATGGGATCGCCTTTAGCGATATGAATCATTTTTTTCGTGATTGGGTCAAATAACCCTGCATCCAACATAATTGAAAAATAAAGAATGGCAAACAATAACATGATACCAGTAGTGGATGTTGTTTTGATTCCTTCCATAACAAAGTCTCCGATAGAGCCTTTCTTAGAAACACCCGCAAACATTGCAATCAGAGCAAAAATAAGTGGAATCAAAACTAAAGCTGTAAACGGTGACATTTTCTTTTTCATGATGACGAACATAAAGACGATAATCATCACATAGGACAAAACAGTTAATAACATTTTTTTCTCTCCTTCAACACTAAATTCGTTTTCCGAAACAATCGGGCGTCTCTTTTGTGGTGTTGGATCAGTAGAAAAATAACAGTAAGGTAAAAATAGAAAGCCCTTTCTTGTTTCGTTAACAATGCTAAGTTTAATCTAAGAAAGTTTAGATAAATAGACGACAAGTGAAAAAAGAACACCAAAAAAACACGGATGAGAGCGGTTTCTTAAAGAGATGTTAATAAGATGTTAATAAAACCTTAAATGCGTATAAACGTTGATATATCAGTGTTTGTATGCGATTTAGTAGATTTGTGATGAAGAGGAACAGTGAAAGAACAATTTATGCTTGCTGATTTCATTTTATTGTAATCGTTTTTACCTATAATGAATTCATAAACAGAAAGGATGTGAGTTCATGGGTCTATTTGAACGGCTGTTTAATAAAGAAAAAACAGAAATGAAAACGGATAAACCACCGCTTTCTCCTAGTGAAGAAGAAAATGAGTGGCAAGAAATTGTGGGATATCTCCCAGTGGAAAGTACGGAATATCAATTTGTTTCATTGATAGCAAGCGCAATTGCTGCTGGAGATCAACTTGAAAGTGAATTTATTATTAAACGTATTTCAAAAAGAAATCCAGAAGCACAGTTGGTCTCTGTGATTGTTACGAGCATTGCATCAGCTGATCACGCAGAAAGTCAGTTTGTTATTCAGTCGATCAAGGAGAAAAGAACGACTTAGTTTTTGGATTATTTGATAGTATCGGTCAGTTTGTTGGAAAAAAGAAAATGATGAAAGAGGCAAAAAGCACCACAGTCATAATTTCCTATTTTTCAGTCAGAGTTGGACGAGCCCACTACACTTTTAATTTTAGGAGGAAAAGAAATGTTACGTAAGTTTAAAATCTCAATTGATGGAAAAGAGTATTTAGTAGAAATGGAAGAAATTGGCGGTGTGCCGCAAGCACCGGTCGTAGCGCCAGTAGCACCTGCTGTAGAAGCAGCACCAACACCTACACCAGTTGAAGCAGCAACACCGGCACCGACCGAAAGCACGCCAGCTGGAAATGATGCAATGCCATCACCTATGCCTGGAACGATCTTGAAAATTTTGGTTAATGTCGGGGATGCGGTACAGGAAAATCAACCGTTGATGATTCTTGAAGCCATGAAAATGGAAAATGAAATTGTAGCTGGTAAAGCCGGCACAGTCACAGGAATTCATGTTCAACAAGGTGACATGGTCAACCCAGGAGAACCATTGATTACAATCGGTTAAATAAGAAAAAAGTAGTTTAATTTTAAAAGAGGAGTGACGTTTGTGGAGACATTAATTGAAGGCGTAATAGGAATGGGGCAGGAGCCAGGTCGCATTGTAATGATGGTGATCGGGGGCATCCTGATGTACTTAGGGATCAAAAAAGAGTACGAACCTACCTTGCTAGTGCCAATGGGATTAGGGACGATTTTAGTCAATTTTCCTAATTCAGGTGTATTAAGTGCTGGTGGAGAATCTGGTCCGTTTCAAGTGTTGTTTGATATAGGAATTTCGACTGAGTTATTTCCATTATTACTATTTATTGGAATTGGCGCTATGATCGATTTTGGGCCATTATTACAAAATCCTTTTTTATTATTGTTCGGAGCAGCCGCTCAGTTTGGGATTTTCTTTACGATTATTGCGGCAGTGTTATTAGGATTTGATTTAAATGATGCAGCTTCTATCGGAATTATCGGAGCAGCTGATGGGCCAACTTCTATCTTCGTTGCAAACACATTGAATTCAAAATATATGGGTGCAATTATGGTAGCCGCTTATTCTTATATGGCTTTAGTTCCTATTATTCAACCAGTGGCAATCAAAGCTGTTACAACGAAAAAAGAGCGTAAAATCCGTATGACTTATCGTGCTGGTGAAGTATCACAAACAGCGAAAATTTTATTCCCAATCGTGATCACAGTTGTTGCTGGATTGGTAGCACCAGTTTCGCTTCCACTAGTTGGATTCTTAATGTTTGGGAACTTACTGCGTGAGTGTGGAGTCTTAGATCGTTTATCTGTAACGGCGCAAAATGAGCTGGTAAACATCATCAGTATTGTGCTAGGATTGGCAATTTCAGTGAAAATGCAATACGAAGAATTTTTACAAATTGATACGTTAATGGTTATTGGTTTGGGGTTAGTTGCCTTTGTAATGGATTCAGTTGGTGGTGTTTTGTTTGCCAAATTATTGAATCTATTTAGAAAAGAAAAAATCAATCCAATGATTGGTGCAGCAGGAATTTCAGCATTCCCGATGTCTAGTCGAGTGATTCAAAAAATGGCAACAGACGAAGATCCGCAAAACTTTATTTTAATGCATGCAGCAGGTGCAAATGTATCTGGACAGATTGCCTCAGTTATTGCGGGTGGCTTATTATTAGCATTGCTTGCGTAGCGTTTTGAATAGAAGAAAGGGAAAGGAGCTTGGTTATGTCAGCAGATTTATTAAAATCATTAGAGCTATTGGTTTTTGGTTGGGGTGGCGTGTTTGTGGTCATTTTCGTGATTTACTTTGCATCGTTTATGTTAAATAAATTATTCCCACCGAAAAGCTAGGAAGTGTTAAACAATGAACATCAGAAGAATTTGGCTTGATCGAGATTTGGCAGCAAAACAGCAGTGGTCAGATTTTTTGATTAATGCCGATCTTATACCAGATGACCAGTTAGACTATACGATTGGTATCTATGATCAGGAGAAACTGATTGGAACGGGATCGATTTTTAGGAACATTTTAAAATGTGTTGCGGTGGATCCTTCTTATCAAAATGAAAATCTACTTACTCAAATTATTCAAGCATTGCGAGAAAGATTGCAGGAACTTGGGTATCAGCATTATTTTTTGTATACAAAGCCAAAAACTAGCAAGTTATTTCACTCTTTGGGTTTTACGGAAATTGCTGCAACGAGTGAATTGGTTTTTATGGAGCAAGGTTTTCCTGATTTTAAAGACTATTTAACGGAACTTAAAAAGCATCAACGAAACACAAAGCAAAATGCCGCAATAGTTATGAATGCCAATCCATTTACAAATGGTCATTTATATTTAGTAACAGAAGCAGCTAAAAGAGCTGAAACGGTGTATCTGTTCGTTTTATCTGAAGAACGATCGTTATTTGATGCAAATACACGTCTTGAATTGGTAAAAGAAGGAGTCCGTCATTTAACAAATGTAGTTGTTTTACCGACAAGAGAATATATGGTATCCAGTGCGACCTTTCCAGCTTATTTTTTGAAGGATCAGGCGAAGGCTAATATTGCCAAGGTTCAGGCTATTTTAGATGCTACTTTATTTAAAGAAAAGATTGCCACAACTCTGTCAATTTCAACCAGATTTGTTGGAGAAGAGCCATTTTCAGAAGTAACTGAAATTTACAATCAGGCGATGAAAAAGACTTTTGGTTCTGAGCTGAAGCTAGTTATTTTACCAAGAAAAAAAATAGATGGAGAAGCAATCAGCGCCACAAAAGTTCGTGCTTTAATGGAACAAGAGAATTATGCAGCAATTAAATCACTTGTTCCACCCAAAACTTTTGAAGAAATAATCAAACAAAAAAATAAGTAATGAGGTGTCTATTTTGGAAATCAAACAAAACGCATCTGCTGGTACAACTGAATCAAGCGATATTATGATTACAATTGGGAAAAACAGTGGACAAGGAATTCAAATTGATCTAGACAGTAGTGTTGAAAAACAGTTTGGACGTCAAATTCGCGAAAAAATACAAGAGACTTTAACTAATTTGTCCGTCACTGACGCGAAGGTTCAGGCAATTGATAAAGGTGCATTGGATTGTACCATCCAAGCTCGAACGGTGGCGGCTGTTTATCGCGCTGCTGGTGAAGAAAATGTAGACTGGCAGGTGTTAAATACATGGAACGCTTAAGAAGAACGATGATGTTTGTACCAGGAGCAAATGCTTCAATGCTAAGAGATGCGACGTTGTACGGCGCGGATTCGTTGATGTTTGACTTAGAAGATGCGGTTTCTTTAAAAGAAAAAGATAGTGCTCGTTTACTTGTCTATAATGCTTTACGGACATTTGATTACTCAACTGTAGAAACGGTTGTTCGAATTAATGGGTTAGATACAGTTGGGCGCCAAGATGTTGAAGCGATGGTTTTAGCAGGTGTTGATGTGATTCGGTTGCCCAAAACAGAAACGGCTCAAGATATTGTGGATGTGGCGGCTGTGATCACTGAAATGGAAACCAAATATGGCGTAAGTGTTGGGACAACAAAAATGATGGCCGCAATCGAATCGGCTGAAGGTGTTTTAAATGCGCGAGAAATTGCGCAGGCAAGCGAGCGCTTGATCGGAATCGCACTTGGTGCAGAAGATTATGTTACAAATATGAAAACTCATCGCTATCCAAATGGACAAGAATTATTTTTTGCCCGTAGTTTTATTCTGCATTCTGCTAGAGCAGCAGGAATTGCTGCAATCGATACTGTCTATTCAGATGTTGATAATACGGAAGGCTTCTTAGCTGAAGTTGAGCTGATTAAGCAATTAGGATTTGATGGTAAATCTGTGATCAATCCACGCCAAATCCCTTTAGTAAACAGCGTTTATGAACCAACAGAAAAAGAAATCCAAAATGCCAAAGAAGTGATTTGGGGCATTCGTGAAGCCGAAGCCAAAGGTTCAGGTGTGATTTCAGTGAACGGAAAAATGGTGGATAAACCGATTGTTGAACGAGCAGAGCGAGTGATTGCTCTAGCGATTGCAGCAAAATTAATTTCTGAGGAGGAAGTCTAAGATGAAAAATAATGTAGGCAAAGAAATTCCAGATAATTATGCTGAACAATATGGTTTATTTAAAGGAGAACTAGCGAATATTCATGAGTACAAAGAGTCGAGTCGGACAATCAATCCTGTTAGACCGAGAGATACAAAGCTGTTAGGTAGTCTAAGAGAAGCGATTGAGAAAACAGAACTAAAAGATGGCATGACGATCTCCTTCCATCATCATTTCCGTGAAGGCGATTTTGTGATGAACATGGTATTAAAAGAAATCGCAGCATTAGGGATCAAAAATTTATCGATTGCGCCTAGCTCAATCGCAAATGTACATGAACCATTGATTGAGCATATCAAAAATGGTGTAGTGACAAATATTACCTCTAGTGGATTGCGTGACAAAGTTGGTGCAGCGATTTCTGAAGGAGTCATGGAAAATCCTGTTGTAATCCGTTCCCATGGTGGTCGTGCGAGAGCGATTGCAGCTGGAGATATCCATATCGACGTCGCTTTTCTTGGTGCACCGAGCTCGGATGCTTATGGAAACGTTAACGGAACTAAGGGCAAAGCAACATGCGGATCATTAGGTTATGCAATGATCGATGCTAAGTATGCTGATCAAGTAGTAGTCATTACGGATAGTCTAATGCCATATCCTAACACACCAATCAGTATTCCACAAACGGATGTTGATTTTGTTGTAGAAGTTGATGCAATCGGTGATCCAAATGGTATTGCTAAAGGCGCTACTCGTTTTACTAAAAATCCGAAAGAGCTACTGATTGCAGAATATGCAGCCAAAGTGATCACACATTCACCTTATTATAAAAATGGTTTTTCTTTCCAAACTGGAACTGGTGGAGCAGCATTAGCTGTTTCTAGATTTTTGAAGGAAGCGATGATCAAAGATGGTATTACTGCTAGTTTTGCTTTAGGTGGTATCACGAATGCGATGGTTGAATTATTAGAAGAAGGATTGGTTGAAAAAATCATCGATGTCCAAGACTTTGACCATCCATCTGCCGTTTCTTTAGGCCAGAATGAGAATCACTATGAAATTGACGCAAACATGTACGCTTCACCATTAAGCAAAGGTTCTGTCATCAATCAATTAGATACAGCGATTCTTTCAGCTCTTGAAATCGATACGAATTTTAATGTAAATGTAATAACTGGGTCAGATGGTGTGATCCGCGGGGCATCAGGCGGACACTCAGATACAAGTGCAGCATGTAAAATGAGCCTAGTCATTGCACCATTGATCAGAGGACGCATTCCAACAATCGTTGAAGAAGTCAACACAGTTGTAACACCTGGTAGTAGTATCGATGTCGTTGTAACTGAGGTCGGCATTGCAATCAATCCAGAACGTCAAGATCTAATCGAACATTTTAAAGCATTAGATGTACCTCAATTAACGATGAAAGAACTTCAAGAAAAAGCCTATAGTATCGTGGATAGACCAGATACAATCGAGTATGGGAACAAAGTCGTTGCATTGATTGAATACCGTGATGGCTCCATCATTGATGTGGTCAGAAATGTCTAAAACCTATTTAAAGGGAGAAACAATTACGATGATAGATATGCTGAATGCTCGAGAAAAACGAGTCAGTATTCAGCAAGAGCTTTTACAAAAATATCCTACTTGCGTCTTATTAAGCGCTACGATGAATATTCCAGGACCTGTAAAGACGAATGAGTTGCTAAAAAAAGCTTTTTTAACAGTCATTAAAGAGCTAAATCCACTTTTTCCTCCTGAAAAAATAGCGGCTCGGAAACACCGAGAGTTAAAAACAGGTTCAGAATATTATTTAGTCCTTGATGAAACACCTGAAAAACTGAAGAAAAAACTAATTGAAATTGAAGAAACGCATGTCTATGGTCGTTTGATGGATTTAGATGTCGTTTATCTAAAAGATCATCTCTTATGTTCTGTCAGTCGTACCGAACTAAATCACAAACCTAGAACTTGTTTTATTTGTAACGAAGAGGCAAAGGTTTGCGGTAGACAAAGACGTCACAACGTACAAGAAATGCAAGAGACAATAACGAACTTATTGAGAAAGGAAGGATGAAATGACAAAAGAAATCCTTTTTACTGAAACTGTGCTGCGTGACGGTCAACAAAGCCAAATCGCTACACGCATGCCGACAAGTGATATGTTGCCAATCATCCAAACATTAGATGAAGCAGGTTATCATGCTTTAGAAGTGTGGGGCGGTGCAACATTTGATGCTTGTATTCGTTTTTTAAATGAAGATCCGTGGGAACGATTAAGAGCGATTCGAAAAGTCATTAAAAATACAAAGCTACAAATGCTTTTACGAGGACAAAATCTACTAGGTTATAAAAACTATGCTGATGATGTTGTTGAAGCCTTTGTCCAAAAATCAATCGAAAACGGTATCGATATTATTCGGGTTTTTGATGCGCTAAATGATACTAGAAACTTACAAACATCAATTGAAGCAACGAAAAAATTTGGTGGGCATTGTCAGCCGGCAATTTCCTATACAACCAGTGATTTTCATACAATCGATTATTTTGTAGGGTTAACGACAGAACTTGAGAAAATGGGCGCAGATTCGATCTGTATTAAAGATATGGCAGGAATTCTAACACCAGATGATGCTTACCGTTTAGTGACAGAAATCAAAAGTAAAATCCAAGTGCCTTTAGAAGTCCATACACATGCAACAAGTGGAATTTCTGAAATGACCTATTTAAAAGCCGTTGAAGCAGGTGCGGATATTATCGATACTGCCATTTCTTCATTTTCTGGTGGAACGAGTCAACCAGCTACAGAATCAATGGCATTGGCACTAGAGAATCTAGGTTATAATACACATTTAGATATGAAAAAAGTAGCAGAAGCAGCGGACTATTTTAACCCGATTCGCGATAAATTTAGAGAAGATGGTTTGTTGAATCCTAAAGTAAAAGATACAGAACCTAAAACATTGATTTATAAAGTACCTGGTGGCATGTTGTCGAATTTGTTGAGCCAATTAACAGAACAAGGGTTAGCTGATAAATACGAAGAAGTACTAAGAGAAGTACCAAAAGTTCGTGCTGATGTAGGGTATCCGCCGCTTGTAACCCCACTATCACAAATGGTAGGGACTCAAGCTGTAATGAATGTTATTAGCGGAGAACGCTACAAGATGGTTCCAAAAGAAATCAAAGATTATGTCAAAGGACTATATGGAAAACCACCAGTCGCTATTTCAGAAGAAATGACAAAGCTAATCATTGGCGATGAAGAGGTGATTACTGTTAGACCGGCAGATTTGTTAACACCAGAACTTCCACAATACGAAAAAGAAATTAAAGAATATGCAAAGTCAACAGAAGATGTATTGATGTATGCCTTATTTCCACAACAAGGTAAAGATTTCTTAGGTCGAAGAGAAGATCGATTTTATGATGTTTTGATGCAAGAAGTAACCGTTAAACTAGATATTTAATTAAAAGAGTTGTAAAATCAGTCGATTTTGCAACTCTTTTAATTTATTTTTTTAAGATTTTCTTAGCAAAAATAAAAAAGTTTTGTCTTACATGACAACAGTAAAAATCGTTAGAAATGAATGGAATATGACTCAGTAAATGTTATGTAGTTTAGGCTGAATTACGCCGTTTTTATTATGTGTTTTAAATTAGATAAAAATGTGAAAGTTATGTTTAATAGCTAATTTAAACTAAGTATTTACCCTTTTATAGTTGATATATCTAAGATAGATAGAGTTTTTAGTATATGACGCGTTTATAACATATATATGTTAATTAATGTAACTTTTCTCATTGTTCTAATGGTTTACATTTGCTTAGAATGCCGTTATAATGGCTAAAATCAAGTCGAATTTAGAATTGTTGCTTGATGCTTTAGGATAGACGTTGTACATATGAGAGGAATTGAATGGGCTAGTTATTTCGCTCTGCTCTCAATCTAAACAATTCCTAAGAGCTAAAACTCTAAGGATTACTTTGAAACACAGTGAATAAAATGAAGTGATGTTGAAAAGTACAAGGTGAAGCGAAGCGGAACGTTGTTACGATGTGTTATCTAGCTTCAAGAGCTAGCTTCTCGAAAAAAAAGATAAAAACTGAATGAGGCAAAAAGCACCTCAGTCATTTTTTCCTATTTTCTTGTCGAAGCTGAACGAGCTCTTTCAGCTTTTATTGTTATCTAGCTACGCGGGCTAGCCTTTCGGGAAAAAGATAAAAATGGAGTGAGACAAAAAAGCGTCTCAGTCATTTTTTCCTATTTTCCTGTCAAGGCTAAATGATCCCGCTTCGCTTTTATTGTTATCTAGCTGCACAAATCAATCCTTAGGAAAATAGATAAATTGTCAGTGAAATAAAGAGCATTTCAATGCCAATTTCCTAATTTTCTACAGGATTAAGCGATTTGTTCCGCTTTTATAGTTATCTAGCTACACGGGCTAGCTCTTCGGGAAAAAGATAAAAATAGTTTGTGGTAAAGAGCACCACAATCGATTTTTCCTATTTTCCTGTCAGAGCTAAACGAGCCCGCTTCGCTTTTATTGTTATCTAGCTACGTGGGCTAGCCTCTCGGAAAAAAGATAAATTATAAATGAGGCAAAAAGCACCTCAGTTATAATTTCCTATTTTTCAGTCGAGACTAAACGAGCCCGCTCCGCTTTTAAATTAGGAGGGATGTTTTTGATTACTAGCAAACAATCATCAGAGGCTTTTTTTGAAATGAAGAATCAAAAGTATCGATATTATTCGTTAGCTTCATTAGAAACGGAACAGAATCGATTTGTTTCAACGTTGCCGTTTAGTATTCGGGTACTGTTAGAATCGTTATTGCGACAGGAAAATGGTGTCGGGATCACGCAAGAACATATTGAAAATTTAGCGCAATGGTCTTCAGAGCATGAGAATAAAGGTGAGGTGCCATTCAAACCGGCCCGAGTGATTCTCCAAGATTTTACTGGTGTTCCAGCAGTTGTTGATTTAGCTTCATTAAGAAAAACAATTGCTGATTTTGGAGGCGATCCTACAACCATCAATCCTGAAGTCCCAGTCGATTTAGTTGTCGATCATTCTGTCCAAGTAGATGTTGCAGGAGTTAAACAAGCACTACAATTAAACATGAAAATGGAATTTCAACGAAATCAAGAGCGTTACCGCTTTTTAAGTTGGGCCCAAAAAGTCTTCGATAATTATCGTGTTGTGCCACCTGCAACTGGAATTGTTCATCAAGTCAACATTGAATACCTAGCAACAGTTGTGACACAAAAAAAACAAGAGGATGGTACGACGTTACTTTATCCTGATACATTAGTTGGAACTGACTCACATACCACGATGGTTAATGGACTGGGCGTTTTAGGCTGGGGTGTTGGCGGTATTGAGGCGGAAGCCAGTATGCTTGGTGAGCCTTCTTATTTTCCAATTCCAGAAGTGGTTGGTGTTCGTTTTATCAACGAATTATCTCAAGGAGCGACAGCGACAGATTTGGCGTTAAAAGTGACCCAGGTCTTGAGAAAGCAAAAAGTTGTTGGAAAATTTGTTGAATTTTTTGGTACAGGCCTAGTCAGTTTGAGTTTAGCTGATCGAGCAACTGTAGCGAATATGGCACCAGAGTACGGTGCAACGTGCGGCTTCTTCCCTGTGGATGATGAAACGATTCGTTATCTGCGACTAACAGGAAGGGAAGAAGAAGCCGTAGCAATAACGGAACGCTATTTAAAAGAAAATCAATTATTTTATGATCCTTTAACTGATCTAGAGCCAAACTACACTAAAGTGATTGAAATTGATTTAAGTAAAATTGAAGCAAACCTTGCAGGGCCTAAAAGACCACAAGATCTTGTACCATTATCAGAAATGAAAAGTGCCTTTGAACAAGCTATAAGTGCACCAGAAGGATTACAAGGATTCGGTTTGTCTGAAAAACAGCAAACTCAAAGTGTTGCTCTCGATTTAGGAGGTGTTCACCATGAATTAAAACCAGGAGCCGTAGCGATTGCTGCCATTACTTCATGTACGAATACATCGAATCCATTTGTTATGTTAAGTGCCGGTTTGGTTGCTAAAAAAGCAGCGCAACTTGGACTAAATGTACCAAACTATGTAAAAACTTCCTTAGCTCCTGGGTCAAAAGTTGTAACAGCTTATTTGGAAAAAGCTGGTTTATTACCGTACTTAGAACAGCTAGGATTTCATTTAGTTGGTTATGGTTGTACAACGTGTATTGGCAATTCGGGTGCTTTGAAACCGGAAGTTGAGGCAGTGATCAAAGAAAATGATCTTTTGACTGCTGGCGTTTTAAGTGGGAACCGAAACTTTGAAGGGCGTATCCATCCTTTAGTAAAAGCCAATTATCTGGCTTCTCCGCCATTAGTTGTTTTGTATGCCTTAGCTGGAACAGTCGATATTGATGTACTCAATGAATCGATTGGTATTGGTGAAGGTGGTATTCCGGTCTATTTCAACGACTTATGGCCAACGCGTGATGAAATTCAAGCCTTGATTGATGAATGTGTGACGCCTGAGTTATATAAACAAGAATATGCTAGGGTTTTTAGTGATAATGAAGAGTGGAATAGCATTGAGACCGACGCAGAACCGTTATATGGATGGGAAGAAACATCGACGTATATTGCAAATCCACCTTATTTTTCTGGTATGACCAAAGAAAGAGTTGTGAGAAAACCATTAAAACAATTAGCTGTGTTAGCAAAGTTTGGGGATTCTGTGACGACTGATCATATTTCTCCAGCTGGGAGTATTCAAAAGAATAGTCCAGCAGGTCATTATTTGATTGAACGAGGTGTGCCAGTTCGTGAATTTAACTCTTATGGTGCCAGACGTGGTCACCATGAAGTGATGATGCGAGGGACGTTAGCCAATATTCGTATTCGTAACCAGTTAGTTCCAGGTGTAGAGGGAGGCTATACTATTTTTACACCAACACAAGAAAAAATGGCTATTTATGATGCTGCGATGAATTATCAAAAGCAAGGAACAAAAACAGTGATTTTAGCTGGTGATGATTATGGAATGGGCTCATCTCGAGATTGGGCTGCTAAAGGTGTTCAGCTTTTAGGTGTTGAAGCTGTGATTGCTAAAAGTTACGAACGAATTCATCGCTCTAATTTAGTGATGATGGGTGTCTTGCCATTACAGTTCAAATCAGGTGAAGATGCAGATAGCTTAGGTTTAACAGGAACTGAGCTATTTGATATTGCTATCGATGAAACAAAAGGTATTTTAGATACAGTAACCGTTACAGCAACTAAACCTGACGGAGGAAAAATTCAATTTGAGACGATTCTTCGTTTTGATTCAGCGGTTGATATCACCTATTATCAGCATGGTGGAATCTTACCAATGGTGATTCGGAAGAAACTTCAAGGTTAGTTTGGGATAAGTGAAAAAATTTGAGATAAAACGACACGAAGGTTGTTATTTTATTTTCTCTAGATATATAAGTTGGTTCTTTGATGAAAAGATAAATGATGATTCTGGCTACGTGTTTAGTCGAAGCTAAACGAGCCTACTACGCTTTTGCTTTGAAACACAGTGAATGAAAAGAACTGATGTTGAAAAGTACAAGGTGTAGCGAAGCGGAACGTTGTTACCATATCTAGCTGCATAAATCAATCCTTAGGAAAATAGATAAATTGTCAGTGAAACAAAGAACGTTTCAATAACAATTTCCTAATTTTCTACAGGATTAAACGATTTGTTCCGCTTTTATAGTTATCTAGCTAAGTAGGCTAGCTCTTCGGAAAAAAGATAAAATCTACCTGTGGCAAAAAATCGCCACAAACATATTTTCCTATTTTTCTGTCAGAGCTGAACGAACCTACTACGCTTTTAGAGTCAGGAGGAATTGGATGGAGATTCACAAAGGTTTAGAAGGTGTTGTTGTCTCTGAAACAAAAATTAGTTCGATCGTGGAAAATCAATTGCTCTTTGCCGGTTTTAATATTGACGATCTAGTTGCTGAGAATGTTCAGTTTGAAGAAGTAATCTACCTGCTATGGTTTTTGAAAATACCAACAAAAGCGGAGTTACTAAAATTTAAACAAGAACTATCTACACAGATGCCAATATCTGATACGATTATTACGTGCTTAAAAATTCAAACACGTCAGAACCTACATCCAATGAGTGTGTTGCGTTCAACGATTTCGTTATTAGGTGTGTTTGATCCGAACGCTGAAGCAACAGATGAAATTGCAGCGTATCAGCAAAGTATTTCTTTACAAGCAAAAATGCCAACGATTATTGCAGCGTATGCTCGTTTGAGAAAAGGGCTTGACCCAATTCCACCACGAAGTGACTTATCAATCGCAGCAAATTTTCTTTATATGCTAACAGGAGTTGAAGCAGATCAAGTACAGGTATCGGCCATGAATCAAGCCTTGGTTTTACATGCAGATCATGATCTAAATGCAAGCACTTTTACCGCCCGAGTCTGTGCTTCTACGTTGTCTGATGTTTATTCGTGCATCACAGCGGCGATTGGCTCTTTAAAAGGACCACTGCATGGCGGAGCTAATGAAAAAGTATTTGATATGCTAAAAGAAATTGATTCTGACAATCTAAATGTAGAAGAGTATCTAAATCAAAAACTGGATCGTAAAGAAAAAGTTATGGGGTTTGGTCATCGCGTATATAAAACCGAAGATCCAAGAAAAAAACATTTAAAAAAACTAGCAAAAGAGTTGTCTGCAATAACGCAAAAAGAACAATGGTATTTTTTATCTTGCCAAGTGGAACATTATTTAAAAGAGACCAAAGGCTTGATTCCTAATGTGGATTTTTATTCTGCCACAGTTTATCATTGTCTAGATATTGATAGTGATTTATTTACACTGATTTTTGCGATGAGTCGGGTTTCTGGTTGGCTAGGTCATATCGATGAACAGAAAAAAGAAGCTTGTTTAATTAGACCACGCTCGCATTATGTAGGTCCTAAGCAGTTAAAATATGGTGATTTAAATACAACAGTACATTCAGGAGGCATGGAAGCATGATAAATGGGGAAAAAGTTGTTTTGGCAGAGGGAAAATTAGTTGTTCCAGATTTTCCGATTATTCCTTTTATTGAAGGGGATGGAATTGGACCGGAAATTTGGCAAGCAGCCAAAAATGTCTTTGATGTTGCTGTAAATAAGGCTTATCAAGGAACTCGAAAAGTCATTTGGCAAGAAGTTTTGGCTGGTGAGAAGGCGTTTAATAAAACAGGTAGCTGGCTACCGGATGAAACATTGGAGACGATAAATAGCCATCTTGTGGGGATCAAAGGACCATTGACAACACCCATTGGAGGTGGTATCCGTTCATTGAATGTAGCGTTGCGACAAGAATTAGATTTATATATATGTTATCGACCAGTTCGTTATTTCGAAGGTGTACCATCGCCATTAAAACATCCTGAAAAGACAGATATGATGATTTTTAGAGAGAATACGGAAGATATTTATGCGGGAATTGAATTTCCTGCTGAAAGTCCAGAAGCCAAAAAACTGATTGGGTATTTAAAAACTGAATTTGGTGTCAATAAGATTCGCTTCCCAGAAACATCAGCAATCGGGATCAAACCTGTTTCTAAAGAAGGAACAGAAAGATTAGTCAGAGGGGCTATTGAATATGCTTTAAAAAATAATCGTAAATCGGTCACGCTGGTTCACAAAGGGAACATCATGAAATTTACAGAAGGCGGGTTTAAAAAGTGGGGCTATACCTTGGCTACCAATGAATTTGGCGATAAAGTCTTTACTTGGGAAACGTATTTAGATATTAAAATGAAAGAAGGAAAGGCTGCCGCAGATCAACAACTGGCGGAAGCTGAAGCGTCAGGTAAATTGATCATTAAAGACCGAATTGCTGATATTTTCTTACAAGAGATTTTATTACACCCTGAAAATTATGATGTGATTGCGACCTTGAATTTAAATGGGGATTATATTTCTGATGCGTTAGCAGCTCAAGTTGGGGGGATCGGGATTGCGCCAGGAGCTAATTTGAACTTAGAAACAGGCCACGGAATTTTTGAAGCAACACATGGAACAGCACCTGAATTTGCAGGATTAAATCAGCTGAATCCCTCATCGCTGTTGCTTTCCGGTGTATTAATGTTTGATTACTTAGGGTGGACTGAGGCTAGTCAGCTAATCACGAGAAGCATCGAAGAAGCATTGATGAATAAAACTGTAACGAAGGATTTTGCCGACCAAATGGAAGGGGCGACATTAGTGAGTTGTTCAGGCTTTGGAGAAGCGTTAGTTCAGCTTATTGAAAAAAGTTAAAAATCTAGTTCAGAATATTAGTATTCTGAACTAGATTTTTTTTAATAAAAAAACCTGACGAACATTCGTCAGGTTTTGAATTTACTAAGGTTAAGTTAATTACGCTTTGTTAACGTTAGTAGCTTGAGGACCACGTTGGCCTTCTTCAACGTCGAAAGTCACTGCTTGACCTTCTTCTAAAGTTTTGAATCCGTCGCCTTGGATAGCTGAGAAATGTACGAATACATCGTTACCGTTTTCTGCAGTGATAAATCCAAAACCTTTGTCTGAGTTAAACCATTTTACTGTACCTGTTTCCATAATAAAAATCCTCCTTGTGATATACACATATTTTGCAATTACTTGAAAGGTGAAAATGTGGAAGATGTTTATTTGAAACAGCTACACATATATTACCGAACAAAAACTACACTATTAATATATCATATTTAGACCTGTTTGACTAGTATTATCTCTTCTTAAAATAAAAATTTGTTAAGAAATGAAGATTAATTGTCAAAAAAAACTTATTTCTGTTATAGTATAGGAGTATTAAGCATTAAATATGAAAGTAATGATAGATTTATATCGTAGAAATCTATTCCGAAGGCGCAGCCTGGGAGCTGCATAGATTTGAAAGTAGGAAGGGTTCAGATTGTTTAGATGAGAATAAGGTTATCCTTACTAATAGATAGTTTTTATATGGTTTTATAGCTAACAAAATATTTAATTTACTTGATTAAAGAGCCGCTCAACGGATTGTTGAGCGGCTCTTGTCCATTTCATCGATCCAGTTAGTAGCGTAAAACGGCTAATAGTGTTTTTTCATCTGGAGAAGCTTTTTGATCTAACACAAACACTTTTCCACCAGTTTTAAGCACATTGTCTGTGACTTTATTTAAAACTTTACGACGGTCAAATTCTTCTGTTGACATGTCGGTTGTTTCATTCACAAAATTTGAAGTAGAGATAAAGAAATGAGACACTTTTCCTTCAGCAGATGCAGGTACGATATCAACAAGTTGATCGGCAAATTTTTTATCTAATAACTGATTATAAGAAGCCGTTTCGAGCGCTTCTAATTCTTGATTGATTTTTAGTGCTCCTTTTTCAATATCCTGAAGCGAAACTTGAGCAGGAGAAAGGGAAATAGAAACATCAGTTGTTAAATAAGGATTTTTAGCGATTTTTTTAAAAAGTGTTTGGTTTTCTGGCAAAGTGTATAATCGAATTGGTAAATGATCAGCGTTTGCAAAGGTATCTTTTAAGTAATTATCAATTGCTTGATAGTAATTAGTCCAATCGATTTTTACTTCCTCATCTTTTGTATTAACGCCATGATAGGCTACACCTTCTTTAGACGAGCCATTGTAGCCAGTACCGCCTTGAATAGAATAGTTCATGCTACCACCCGTTAATTCATCACCTAAGGTCGTAACCAAATCGGTAGGAGCATCTTCTGGTAAAGAGACTGTTTTGACTTGACTGTTTTCAACTAAATAAAGCTGTATAGAATCACGGTTTAAAGCCATTAGATAATAGCGATAGTTAAATTGATTGTTTTTGATAATACCTAGGAGGTAAGGTCGATCGTCAACGTAATATTGGTTGTCAACAGCCACATTTAATCGATGAATGAAAATATCTTGTTCGCTAATAATGATTGATACACTTTTTGAAGCATTCCGCCAAAATGAAGCATCTGACAGCAATGCATCGATTTTATCTTGGAAAGGGGCCCAAGATAAATCAGTATATTTTTTCTCGAAGCGGATCTTTGCCGCTTTAGCAAAATTTTTTAAAACTAAGGCATCTTTTTCAACATTTTGATGTGCGACATGTGTGTTAAAAATAAATGTTACAAAGGGACCTTGAACTTCGTCAGAGAATAGAACAGATAAATTGTCTTTTTCTTGATCTAACATAATACATTCCTCCTAAATTTTAAAGCGGAACAAACCAGTTGATCCAGCAGAAAATTAGGGAAGTAGCATTGAAGTGTTCTTTACCACAATGACAGCTGACCTATTTTTCTAAGGACTGATTTGTGCAGCTAAATAATGTATTGGTAACATTTCTTTAATACTATTAAAATTGTAGCACAGCCATAAAAATGTTGGAACTAATATGGGTTGAAAGAATCAAAAGCAAGAAAATCATAAACAATTAAGTATATGAGGGTTTACTCATGATTTTTTTATGAAATCCAAAATAGCTATTCATTTTTATTTTAAGTGAAGGTGTTAACCTATCTTCAGGCCAATTATCCCGAATTGGTTTTTCATACTTACTCCTACCAAGAGTAAATAACAACCTTCATTTCCACCACAGACGACGGTCGTGGTGGTTTTTTTATTTTATTGCACAAAATAAGCGTGAAACAATAATCAGAAAAAATGATTATTGTTTCACGCTTATTTATTTACGAGGCTCACAAGGCTTCAATAAATCGATTTGTCCGAAACAGTCGTGCTTCCAAGTTCGTCCCCAGTTCAATTGCTGCATGCTGTCCTTTACCACCAAATTTATACCGAATAGCATCCGCATTGGTTTTAGCTGCAATATAAGAAACACCAAAATTAGCTTGCATCGTATGAATCAAACGAACATACAGTGCACTTTCAGATATACCAAATTGAGTTGAAAGTTGAGCTAAATTCCAGCCTTCTTTTAAAAAACGAAAGAAAACAACATCTGGTATTAGAATTGCTGAAGCACCAATATTTGCCTGGAATTCATGTAAGACTTCATTGTAAGAATATTGCAGACTACGATCTGTATCAGTAAAAATCGTGTCATTTTCCGTCATGTGAAATAAATAATGAGTAATTTCATGACTGATAGTGAAATTTTTTCTTTTTTCACTCATATTTTGGTTATAGCCAATCGTAGTCTCCAAAGAGTCTTTAACGATCATACCAGAAATCCGATCTCTTGCGACGCCATCAAATGGAAAACTGCGCATTGAAACGCCCTTAGATTTTACGAAATCCCAAAGATAGGAACAGTCATAATTTTCATAACCGATATTATTTGCAACCATCAAGGCCGAGATATAATCGTTTATTTTATCTGAAAAACTAAGATATTCATCAATTTGCTCTGTCATCCATTAATCACGCCTTGTCGTCTTGTTTTAATTCTCGCTCACGTTCGATTTCAGATCTTCTAAAACGAAGAAAACGATCTACTTCATCTTTTAATTCATCCACTTCATTTTCAGATAAACCATCTGTGTTCATCCGAAACATAATCTGGGATGATAAATTCTCTTCCTGAGCAGCCTCTTTAATAGAAGGAATTTGCGATCTTCCTAATAAGTAGTCCGTGGAAACGTTAAAGTAATCTGCTACTTTTTGGATATTTTCTATTTTAGGAGAAGAAGTATCCCAACGGCGAATTTGTCCATTTGAAATACCTGTATTTCGTTCGATTTCAGCAAAAGTCACTTTTTTCTTGTCAGCCAGCTCTTTAATTCTGTAAGTTAAACTCATGTTTTTCAACCTTTCATAAGCTTAATGAAAAAAACATTAGCTTTTAAGCTATTTTTAGTTGACAATTAGCTTTTAAGCTATTAAAATGTTCTTATAAGCTAATTTATCAGTAAATAGTTAGTCAAGCCATTCTAGTCATCATTTTCGATAAAAAGGAAACGACAGCAGTAGAATAGAGCTTATTTAACTATACTTACATAATAGCGTAAATGCTATTTTTAGTCAACGATTTTATTATATATTAGCTAATTCACTAAACAAAAGGGTAAAGAAAGAAGTTGTATCAGCGTAGGACGAAAGAAAATAGACAATAGAAAACAAAGGAGAGGATAAACAATGCTATTATTTCCCGAAATTGATCGAAAAAAAACAAAAAGAAAGGTTCATGATTTATTAAATGCCTATCGTGCCTTGGTTCGAATTGCTGGCGAAAAACATGCCCCAAAATTAACAGCCTCCTATACGTTTGAACTGAATAATGTTGAAACAGAATTTACTCGCAAGACCGAACAATTAGTTGACCGGAAACAGCTTGCCGAAATGGAACTGATCAAGATAGTAAATGCTATGAATCAATTGGATGCTTACGATCGGCAATTATTACACGATAAATACATGGATCGCAACTTTACAACAAATATTGCAATCTACATGAAGCATCATATGAGCGAAAGCAAATTTTACCGGGAGCTGGACAAAGCAATGATTCGCTTTGCAGAATCATATGAGAGTGGGCAATTATTGATAGAAAAGTGACAATTTCTTGGGAGAGTTTTAGTAGGTTGCTTGCTTTAAAATAGACTAAACTATCATTGTACCGCTAGTTAAAAAGTGTTCAATTATTAAAGAGAAAAGACATGTAATTTGAACTAACGGGTACAGTAATTAAAAACAAATAATTAAAGAAAAAAGGTGGTAATTATGAAGATGTTTGCTTATTTAGATCGTTTTTTAGTAGACGCTGATCATAAAGCAATTTATGTTTTAACGTTGATTTGCATAGCAATGATCATCGATTTTTTAAGTGGCAGCTTAGCTGCAAAAATCAATCCAAATATTGATTTTTTAAGTAAAGTAGGAATCAATGGAATTTTAAGAAAAGTGGCGAGTATGGTTTTGTTGATGTTTTTTATTCCCTTAGCACCATTGATTCCAGGTGGAGCAGGTGTGGGACTGATTTATGTTTTATATGTCGGTTATCTGCTGATGGAATTGAAATCGATTCTTGAGAACTATAAAAAGATGGGGATCGGAACAGAACTTTTTGAAGAATTTATCAAAAATATCAAAAGTGGCAAAGAAGATGAATAAGGAGATGTGACCTCTTTGATTCACAACAAAAAATGAAACTGATGGCAGAGGTCCCTGCTGCAGTTTCATTTTTTAGTTTGTTTATTTTTTTCTTGCCTTCAGTGAACGGAATAAAGTTAACCCTAAAGCAGTTAAACATAAGATAAAAGAACCCAAGAAAGTAATTCTCATTCCAAAAATAAAAATATCAGGTCGTTCACTAATGAAGGTGGTTACACGTTGACCATAAACGGCACTCATTGCATTATATAGAATCGTGGTAGCTAAGGCGATCCCTAAGACCATTCCTAGATTACGAGCAAAAGAGTTCATACTTCCAGCCACACCTAGATCCTCTTTTGCAACACTACTCATGACAGTTGTATTGTTAGGTGATTGGAATAACGCATTTCCTAATCCCATAATCCCAGTTGCTAAAATATAGTACCAAACTGGTGTTCCTTGATTCAAAAACATGTACATCAAAGAAGTTACCGACAATAAAAATAAGCCAGAAAAAGTCAAAAGCTTCGTCCCGATTTTATCTGTTAAAAAGCCGCTGATTGGTGAACCTACAACCATCAGCAAAGGAAAGACCATCATCAATAAGCCGGCTTTACTTGCTGGTAATCCTCGAGCATTTTGTAAATAAAACGGAATCACGACATTGACGAAAAAGTTTGATGAAAAAATTAAAACAGCAGTGATCAAACTCATCGTAAAGACTTTGTTTTTAAAGATTGAAAATGTAATCAACGGTTGACTAACTCGTTTTTCGACTCTAATAAAAATAATCAATGATAATAGTGCGAAAATAAATAACACCATAGATAAAAGCGCATTGAAGCCAATTTCTTGACCGATAAAGATTGCGCCAAAAAAAGTCATGATAAATACAGCGAATAAACTAAAACCGACCATATCCACTTTTTTACCACTTTTAATAATATCTCTCGGTAAAAATTTCTCCCCAATCAAAATCGTAATGATCCCAACAGGAACATTGATCCAAAAAATATAAGGCCATGAAAATTGTGAAAGAATCAACCCACCGATTCCTGGTCCCGCAATAGATCCAAGGGAAACGAAGGCGCCAATCGAGCCTAATGCTCGACCACGTTCTTTAAAAGGAAAAACTTCTGTAATAATTCCTGAGTTGGTCGCCATAGTCATGCTGGAGCCGATTCCTTGAACGATTCGGGCAAAAAGCAGAAAGCCCAGTGACTGATTGAATCCGCATAATAATGAACCAATCGTAAAAATGATCGTTCCGATTCGGTATACTTTGATCTTACCAAAACTGTCTCCAATTTTGCCAAAAAGTAGCAAGCAAGCACAAACAATCATTAAATAGATTGAAACGATCCATTCTGACTGATTCATAGGTACGTTCATATCTTTTGAAATCGTCGGCAACGCTATATTGACGATGCTGGCATCTAGCGTGGACATAAAAGTAAACATAGCCACAGAAACTAAAATCCACCAGCGGTTTTTTTGTACAATAGGATTTTCTTGAAAACTATTCACTGATTCCATATCTTCATCTCCTTAAAAAATGTAAACAGTCCGCTATTATCATACTCCTTTTTTTGAAAAAATGTCAGTGCCAAAAATAGTTTTAACTAATTTTTTCAAGATGAATGTTCATTGATTTGTTTAATCAAGGCTAAATACAAGCAAAACTTGCCCTGTTTATTTTTAACTTCTGTTACAATAAATTAAGAATAACTGTACTAAAATGTGTGATTTTTTGTTATACTTTTTAAGTGAAGTCAATCAATGGAAAAGTTAAATCTGTCTTAGTATTGATTTTCAGTGAATTAAAACAGTTTATCGATTCAAGCAAAGAATGAACTACTTTTTTGTAATGAGTGTTATAAAGGGTCAAATAGAAGAAGTATGGATATTTAGGAACATAGATTTCTAGTCGGCTGCACAAATCAATCTTTTCAAAATAAGATCAACTAAAGTTAGCTGTTCTTTTATCTTATTTTCAAAGAATCAATTGTTTTGTTACGCTTTTAAATCAAGGAGGATATTATGGCTACGAAACATGATCAAATATTAAAGTACATCGAAGGCTTGCCGATTGGTGATCGGATTTCAGTTCGAAGCATCGCCAAAAATCTTGGTGTTAGTGAAGGAACGGCCTATCGCGCAATTAAAGATGCAGAAAATATCGGTTTGGTTTCAACGATCCAACGTGTGGGGACGATCCGGATTGAACGAAAGTTAAAAAAGCATATTGAGAAACTAACATTTGGCGAAGTGGTTCGTATCATCGAAGGAGATGTGTTAGGCGGCTCAGCAGGATTAGACAAAGTGTTGAATAAGTTTGTGATCGGTGCGATGACAGAAAATGCGATGACGCGCTACATAACACCTGGTTCATTGATGATCGTGGGAAATCGTCAAGGCGTGCAAAAATTAGCTTTAGAAAATGGTGCGGCAGTGTTGATCACTGGTGGCTTTGATACCGAAAGTGAAATTGCAGAACTAGCAGATGAACTGGAAATGCCAGTACTTAGAACAACTTATGATACGTTTACAGTTGCAACAATGATCAACCGAGCATTGAGTGATCAATTAATCAAAAAAGATATTATGTTGGTCAGCGATATTTACACGACATTAGAGAAAACAAATTATCTGTTTTCTACAAATACGATTGCTGATTATCAAAAGCTATCTGAAAAAACACATCATTCTCGTTTTCCTGTAGTTAATAAGAGTTTGCGCTTAGTCGGAATAGTCACTGCAAAAGATGTTTTGGGTAAAACGGAAACTTTGACGATGGATAAAGTGATGACTAAAGATCCGATCGTTGTCAAAAAAATGATGAGTGTTGCTAGTGTCAGTCACCAAATGATTTGGGATGGTTTAGAAGTAATGCCGGTTGTGGAAGATGATTTATCTTTAGTCGGTTTTGTCTCTAGACAAGATGTGATGAAGGCGATGCAACTAGTACAAAGACAGCCACAGATCGCTGATACGATTTCAGATCAAATATCTGGAGAAGTAATGCCAGTAGAAGAAGGCGGTAAAGCAACAGATTCTCAATTTAAATTCACGGTTGCACCTCAAATGGTCAATAGTGTGGGGACGATTTCATTTGGTGTACTTAGTGAAATCATTGCTAATGTAACGCAGCGTACGATGATCACCAATCAAAGAAGAAATGTGTTGATTGAACAGATGAGCTTGCATTATTTGCGTTTGATCCAATTAGAAAGTGAATTAGATATTCGCCCAAGAGTCTTAGAAATCGGGCGACGCTCAGCTAAGTTAGACATTGAAATTTATTTAGAGAATGCACTTGTAGCGAAAGCAATTGTAGTTTGTCAAGTAATGGAGCGAACCTAGGAGGAAGTTACAATGGAAGTTGTCAAAGAAATTTTAGCAAAAATTAAAACCTATCAAACAATCCTGATTCATCGTCACCAAAGACCTGATCCAGATGCGATTGGTTCACAAGTTGGTTTAGCAGAAATATTGAGAGCTAGTTTTCCAGATAAAATGATTTACCAAGTTGGTGGACCAGTTGAAGGATTAGAATTTTTAGCCGAAATGGATGAAGTATCTGATGAGACGTATCATAACGCCTTGGTTATTGTGACGGATACAGCTAATTCACCAAGAATTAGTGATGAACGTTATCATTTAGGGGCAGAATTGATCAAGATCGATCATCACCCAAATGATGAACCCTATGGCGATGTAGTCTGGGTCAATACTAAAGCTAGTAGTTGTAGTGAAATCATTGCTGATTTTTATACGCTCAATCAAGAGGAACTGACCATGAGCGATGAGGCAGCTCGTTTGTTGTATGCTGGAATTATTGGCGATACCGGTCGTTTTTTATATCCCGCAACAACCCCTCATACCTTAGAAGTAGCAGCCAACCTGATGACGTATGATTTTAATGCAGCCGAATTAAATCGGGAATTAGAACAAATTCCGATGAGTGTAGCCAAATTAGCTGGATATGTTTATCAAAATATTGTAGTAGATGAGTTTGGAGCAGCCAGTGTTAAACTGCCGCAAACATTGCTTAAAGAATATGGGATCGTTGATTCAGAAACGGCTGCAATCGTTTCATTACCTGGTGTAATCGATGAAGTCTTAGCCTGGGGAATCTTTGTCGAACAGCCGGAAGGGTATTACCGTGTACGTTTGCGTTCAAAAGGACCTGTCATTAATGAGCTAGCTAAGAAGCATCATGGCGGTGGTCATCCGTTGGCTAGTGGTGCAAATGCTAAAGACTTGGATGAAGTAGCTGAAATTTATCAAGAAATTCAACAATTGTGCAAAGCCTGTAAAAAATAACGTTTGAAAGCATTTACATTTTCCGTAACATCCATTATACTAAAGCTAGTTTAATAGCGGATAGTAATTGTTTATAACAAGCTAAACCTGATTGTACCAAATAACTTTATTTGGTGTAGTTGGGTTTTTTTCTTTTTTAACTGATAAAACGCTTACTAGCTGTTTAATTAAAAATAAGGAATAGTACGGAGGAGAAGGTGTTATGAAATTGAAAAAAATGGTTGTTGGTATGGCGTTATTTTCAATGGTCTTAGTCGGGTGCAGCAATGGGACTGCAAAAGAAGAAAAGAAAGCTGACACAAAAGAAAAAGATAATTTGCAAGTCGTAATTTACCTTGCTCGACATGGTAAAACAATGTTAAACACTGTGGATCGTTCCCAAGGTTGGATCGATGCACCATTGACACCGGCTGGCGTTGAAGTGGCGGAGCAGTTAGGTAAAGGGCTGTCTGATGTTACTTTTGATAAAGTCGTGACAAGTGATAGTGGACGAGCAATCGAAACGGCTGAGTTAGTCTTGCAAAATAATGGTCAAGAAAAAATGATGAAGGAAATGACGAAAGACAAACGTTTAAGAGAATATAATTTTGGGACGTATGAAGGCTTGATGAACGAAGAAATGCTGACAGCAGTGGCAAAAGAACAAGGAAAAACATATGAAGAATACAATGAGTGGATGAAAGAAGTCGGTTTTTATAAAGGCATCATCGAATTTGCCGATGTGTTATCTGATTTAGATAAGAAAAATGTGGAAGAAGGCTTGAATTGGCCAGCAGAAGATAGTAAAACAATCGTCACTCGTTTAAAAGCTGGATTAGATGATATTGTGAAGGATGCTGAAAAAGAAGGAGCGAACAATGTTTTAGTCGTTTCTCATGGCATGAGCATTATTACGTTATTAGGTGAATTAGATGCCAATGCTGACTTGCCTGATGGCGGATTGAAAAATGCGAGTGTGTCAAAGGTAACCTATAAAGACGGAAAATACACGATCGATAGTGCCAATGATCTTTCTTACGTAGAAAAAGGCAAAGAAAGCAAATAAATTCAATTAAATTTACTATTTGTAAATATAATAGTTCTTTTATTTCGTTTAGAAGTACGCTAAAATGAAGTGATAACACTTTAAAAGAGAACGATAATGAAGGAGAATTTAAATGGAAAATTTACCAAGTTGCCCTGAATGTGGCTCAACATATACTTATGAGGATCGTGGCATGATGATTTGTCCAGAATGCGCACATGAATGGTCGGCAACAGATGCTACAGAAGAGACAGCAGCTGTTATTAAGGATTCAAATGGCAATGTGTTAGCAGATGGTGATAACGTCACAGTTATTAAAGATCTAAAAGTCAAAGGGGCAAGTGGTGCAATCAAACAAGGAACGAAAGTGAAAGGCATTCGTTTAGTGATTGATGCGGCAGATGGCCATAATATCGATTGTAAAGTTGATGGGTTTGGTCCGATGAAATTGAAATCTGAGTTTGTAAAAAAAATATAATTATCACTATTTTCAAAGAGAACGTAGAAAGATCATTTAGATTTTTTTACGTTTTTTTTTTCGAGGCTTGACTTTATTCTGAACAACTGATATATTTTTTTGGATAAAATCGTACTCATTACGTTTTATGATTGTTTAATCGAAAGGAAAAAGAGTATGAAAGTATAAAAATAGTTCCATATAAAGACAGAGCTTTGTTGTTTATATAAAATAGGTACATCATAAAATTATATCTTGAAAGTAAATTTGTGTTATGTAATAATTGATAATGAGAATCGTTCTCAATTAAAGGAGGAGTTTTTATGGAAACATATGAAAATTGGTGGCAAGAAGGAAGTCACGGAGATCAAGAAATGGAAAATAGTCACTATGAAGGTTGGCAAAACGTAATTGATTTAATTGACAAAAAGGATATACAGAATAGAACTATTTTAGATTTTGGATGTAATCAAGGTGGTTTTTTGCGACATTTACATGATCGAATTCCATTTAGTAATGCTTATGGAGTGGACTTGGCAAAAAAAGCAATTGAAGTAGCAAAAAGTCGAGTGGCAGACTACCCAATCCATTATATCAACACAGACGATGTCACAACTTTAGACACAAAGTTTGATACTGTAATTAGTACATCTGTTTTATACTTAATCGAAGATTTAGATTCACATTTCGAGAAAATATCAGCTGTTTTAAAAGACGAAGGCGTTTACTACGCTTCATTTTCTGACCAATCCAAAAATCCTAGTATGGAATATATGAAGGAAAAAATAGATAAATATGGCGCAACCAAAATGCAGAATAAGACGTTGACAGAAGTTGTAGACAGTCTTGTAAAGCAAGGCTTTTCAGTAGAATTGATAAAAGAATATAGAGAACCAATCTATCAAGTTACACATTACAGAGAATTTTACCTATCAGTGGATGATTATATTTTGTCTTGTGAGAATTCTTACTTGATTAAAGCTACAAAAAAAGGAGAAAAGCAATGAAGAAAAGAGTTAAAATGATAGGTCTATTGGTAGGGTTAGTCTGTCTAGTTGGTTGTACGGCTACAACTGATAAAAATAACGACAATCAAGCACTAAAAACGGTTAATATTGCTATATCCAATGAAGGGAAAGCAGATTTATTAGATGCCACATCTTATGATGCAGCTATGGCATTATATGGAGCAGTGTATGAGCCACTGATTGAGTATGCAGGGAAAGGTGAATTCAAAGCTGGATTGTCCGAATCGTGGGATATTTCTGAGGATGGGAAAAAATATACGTTTCATTTAAAAAAGAATAGCAAGTTCTCTGATGGAAGTAAAGTAGACGCTGAAGCAGTGAAATTTACGATTGAGCGCGCGAAATATAATAATGAAACAACCTCATTACAAACTTTAACAAATCTTGAAAAAATCACGGTAATTGATGAAAATACAGTCGAGATGCTATTTACGAAAGTATCGAATCAAGTTCTCTCAGAGTTGTGTCAAACACGACCACTAAGAATTATGAGCCCAAATGCGGTAGAGAATCAGAAAATTGATGGAGAGTTTAAAAAAGCAATTGGTTCTGGACCCTTTGTCGTGGAAGAAAGCTCAGACGAGCAGACGGTAATGAAAGCCAATCCATATTTTAACCATGAAACCCCAGTCAACTATAATGTAACATTTCAGACAATTGAAGATGGTAGCTCTCGCTCATTAGCGCTTAAAAGTGGTGAAATAGATATTGCTGGAGGGACATTAGGGGATATTACTGATAGTGACATTTCCTCTTTAAAAAAGGATAAAAAATACAATGTTCATGAATTTACTGGAACGATGTCACATTTTTTAGCCTTTAATCCAGATAATTCTCAGCTAAGTGCCACCATTCGTAATGGGATAGAAGCAGCGATCAACAAATCTGAGCTATCTGATAAAAAGTTAGCCGGATTATTTCGCGAGAATGTACAATATGTAACGGAAGAAAATCAGCACAAGACTTCGTATGATTTAGATAAAGCAAAAGAAATTTTTGAAAGCCAAGGTTATAAGCTCAATCAAAATAACTATTATGAGAAAGGAAATGAGACGCTACAATTTACCTTAGTCATACAAACAACTGAATTTCCCGAATGGAAAGAAAAGGCAGAAGTTATTGAAAGCGAACTTAAAAATGCTGGTGTTAAGTTAAATATTCAGATTTTAGATAAAGAAAGCTATTATGATGTTTTATGGAAAACTAAAAAATATGATTTGATTTTTTATCGAACGTATACAGATGCGCTGCTTCCATATAACTTTTTGAACTCATTATTTCAAAACCAAGCAGGAACGCACGGTGTTTTGGCAAATGATGAAAAACTGACTAATTTATTAAATGATTACGCAACAACCAACGATAAAGAAAAACAACAAGACATTTTTAATAACATTTTTGCTCGTCTATCTGAAGAAACTCTAGCAATACCAATTGAATACAAGGATGAAAACTTTGTAACATCTGAAAAAATTTCTACATTTGAGTATTCAGGTTTATCGGATGCGCCGATTGATTTCAAGAGATTAGCGGTGAACTAAATGTCTACGCACATTTTTTTGAAGAAAACCCTACGGTTACTTATAAGTATGTTGCTCTTTACCTTTATACTTTATGGATTACTTTATTTGTCAACAGGTGACCCGGCATTAAGTGTGCTAAGAAAACTTGGCGTTCAAACCTTATCACCCGAAGTAATTATAGAAACGCGAACAAGACTTGGGATAGAGGGTAATTTTTTTGATCAATACGTCCACTGGTTGCTAAATACTCTAAGAGGTGATTTAGGTCATTCATTTATGAATAATCTTCCTGTGAAAACATTACTTCTAGAAAAATTCTTCGTTACTTTTAGATTAATGAGTAGTTCTTTTATTCTTTGTATTGTTCTTTCGCTTTTAATTGGTGGAGTTATTGGGAATAGTTCGTCATATCAGTGGACGAAACAGATATTTTCGATTTTGTTATCTTTTCCAATTTATTGGTTAGCAATTTTAGCTATCTTTATTTTTGGTGTTCAGCTGAATTGGTTTCCCTTTGTTGGCAGTCGCTCTATTCGTCATTTTATTCTACCTGTTTTAGTTATTAGTTTTGCTGAAGGGAGTTATTTAACAAAAATGGTCAGCGATTTAGTTGCGACTGTGGCTAAGAGTGAACGGCAAGTTTTGGCCAAATTTAGAGGGATCAAGTGGTACTACCGGTATTATTACCAGTTGAATGAGCTATTTGTAGCATTAATATCTCTGTATGGAACAAGTTTGGTTCACTTGTTTGGTAGCTGTGTGATGATAGAAATTATTTTTAGTATTTCTGGATTTGGAAAGCTACTGATGGATGCTATTTCAACTCGGGATTATCCGGTCATTCAAGGAATCACTTTAGTTGTTGCCTGTGGAACATTTATACTAAATTACTTGATTGATCTTGCTATTCAAAAAGTAGATAGCAGAGTCGTTATAGATCAAGGAGGGAAAGAATGAAAAGGATTGTTCAATTAATCTGTTTTATCAGTGTTAGTCTAGTTGTCTTTTTGAATTTAAAAAATCCTTACCTGATTGATAAAGAGTGTCGCTTACAAGGAATCAGTTGGCAACATTGGTTTGGAACAGATTATTTAGGTAGAGATTTGTTTAGTCGCGTTATTTATGGGTGTTTTTATTCATTGAGTATCGCTCTTCTGGTTCTAATTGGCATTGTTCTAATCAGTCTCCTCTTAGGTGGTAGTGCAGGCTTGATTGGTGGGTTTATTGATTCGTTTATTACAATAGTTGCGGACATGATGATAAGTATTCCCTCGATGATTCTTGCTCTCGTTTTTGCAGGTCTTTTTTCTAATTCGATTTTCACTGTAATGGCAGCTTTAATTATCAGTGGCTCAGGAAAATATATTCGTTACATTCGAAATTTAGTGTTGAATATAAAAACGGAAGAGTTTGTTCTTCTAGCACCATTAAGAGGTTCATTTACATTTCATACGTTGTTTTATCATATTTTACCTAATTTAGTGGTAGAATTAATGTCTTTGTTTACGACGGATTTAGGTAAAATACTGATAAGTATTTCTGGTTTGTCCTTTCTAGGTATCGGCATACAGCCACCAACACCTGAACTTGGTACAATTCTTTTTGATGGGAAAGCTTACTTTTTCGTTGCACCTTGGGTTTTTATTTTTCCTGGTATTTTGTTAAGCGGCATTGTTATACTAACGCAGAGAATCAGCAAAAAGATCAATCAAAAATGGGGTGTAGTTTATGATTGAATTAATCGACTGTTCTGCTTTTTTGAAAAATCAAGAAATAGTAAAAGGAATTTCTTTAAAAATTCCCAAAGGAGCATTTTTTACAATTATTGGAGAAAGTGGTGGGGGGAAAACCCTTTTGAGTCGGATGATCTTGAATTTACTGCCTGCTAATTTTCACGTAACGGGTAAAATTAAGGCAAATAGAGAAAAAATGGATTTGGTTTTACAGGATCCAATAGGCAGTATGCAAAGGAATATACCGATACGAACCCAGCTGCATCAACTATTAAAATCAAAAGGAGTAGAAAATAAAACAGTTAGGCAAGTGCGAATTGAGCAACTTTTAAAGTGGGTTGGTTTTGATTCGGTTGATTCTATTTTAGATAAACGCACATTTGAGTTGAGTGGTGGTATGTGTCAAAGAGTTGCTATTGCCAGTGCGTTACTTACCGAACCCGAGATTTTGATAGTAGATGAACCAACAAGCGCGCTAGATGAAGTAAGTCAGAAAATGATTTTGGCTCTTTTGTGGAAGATTTACCAAGAAAAAAACTTAACAATTATTTTTATTACGCATGATCTGACCATCGTCAAAGAATTTAGCACACATGTAGGTATTATGAAAGATGGGCAGCTTATCGAGGTTGGAGAGACCCAGCAAGTTATTAGCAATCCTAGTGCAAAGTACACGAAGGAGTTGATTCAGATATTTGAATAAGAATTCTAGTTTATTAAAGATTGATAAATTAAGCAAAACCTATAAAGAACAAGTTATTTTTCAAAATCTTGACCTTGTCATAAATCAGGGTGAGTGGGTAGGTGTCATAGGAAAAAATGGTTCGGGGAAATCCACATTGACTAAAATTATTTTAGGATTGGAAACATATTCTGAAGGGGAAATTTATTTAAACGGACAAAAGCAAGAGCAATATGAGTTGCGTCAATGGATGCAAAATATCCAATTGGTCGCTCAATATACGCGAAATGCACTTGATCCTACCAAAAAAATCGAAAAAATCCTTCAGGAACCATTGCGAAAATTTAGATTAGTAGATAAATCAAATGAAAATTTACGTATTAAGCAAGTTTTAGATGACTGTCATTTGCCAAAATCATTATTAACAAAGCGCCCTAGAGAACTTAGCGGTGGTCAATATCAGCGAGTTTGTATTGCATTGTCGTTATTAGTAAAACCTAAGTTACTGATTTGTGATGAGGCAACAGCAAGTTTGGATAAAATCAATGAATTGAGAATTATTCATTTACTAAAAAAACAGCAGGAAATGAGTGTACTTTTTATTTCTCATAATAAAAAGTTAGTAAATGAATGTTGTGATAATACATTTTTGTTAGAACATTAGTGCAAAACTAATGAGTGGTTTTATCGATTGATAATACTAAAAAAATTAAGAAAAAAATCTAGAAAAGTGGTAACTGTTAGTGGAGTAATAACTACATTTTAATTTCATTTAATACGGTAGTATCATTGAATAGTATCTGTGTGATAGTCTTAATTGTAGCAAGGAGCTACTGTAAAAGATAATGAAGAATTATAATAAAAAATAAGTGCAAGACAAAAGTAAAAACTACTTTTGTCTTGCACTTAAAAATCGAATAAATGCTTTTATTCCTTCCTCAAGACCCTCTATATTAGTTCTTTAATTAGATTCTTCCCGAAAAGACTTGACTCTCTTTACACCTCTCCATAGATTGAGGATTGCCAACACAGCACCTAAAATAAGTGGAATCCACAGTATTTCTGGTGCATAACCTAATTTTCCTAGTTGTGCAGTAGCATGACTCTCTTCTAAAGTCCACAAACCTTGTAATACTTGGAAACTAAACGCCATCATAAATGTTGCAATCAATAAAAGGACAAAACCAATATAGTGAACAGTACTCTTTTTTCTAATGAAGGCAAATACGATATATAAAAAGAGTAGAAAAATGGGAACGCCAAAAGCAAAGTATGGATTTAACATAATAAAACCTCCGTATTTAAAAGTTGCTGCCAGATTATTGGGGAATTTGATTGTTGAAGCGCTATAATTCAATCATACTGCAATTTTTCTGATTTGCAAAATATATTTTTTGCTAAAGGAGTGACTATTTTAAATGACAAAGTGTCTATTTTTTACTAAACTAAAGTAGAAGGGGGAGTGTTTTATGTCAGCCTATGCTGCACCAATCAAAACAGCCTTGATCGTATTTCCATTTTTAGCTTTTGCCATTTCATTTATTCTTGTTATTCGTGAATATCGGAAATACGGTACTTTTTTATTTAGGCGAGCGCTTATTTTGTATTCATTTGTTTTCTATTTACTCTGTGCATATTTTTTGGTCATTTTACCATTGCCGCCTCGAGCTGAGGTAGCGCAATATACGAGCCAAATGTTAGAATTGCGGCCGTTTTATTTTGTTAACCGTTTTATGCAAGAGACGGTCTTGAATATTCATGATCCAAGTACCTTTATCCCAGCGTTAAGGCAAGGCGTCGTGTTGGAGCCGGTTTTCAACGTTCTGTTGCTCGTTCCTTTTGGGGTGTATTTACGTTATTATTACAAACTTTCATTCAAAAAAGTAGTTCTCGCTAGTTTTCTCTTGTCGCTGTTTTTTGAGTTAACGCAGTTGAGCGGATTGTATTTTATTTATCCTAGACCTTATCGGTTAGCGGACGTGAATGATTTGATCAATAATACGTTTGGTGGAATTGTCGGTTATGCGATTACACCGATGTTGACCTTTTTATTTCCAACAAGAGACGAGTTGGATGAAGCCGCCTATGAAAAAGGGCAATCCGTTAGTTTATTTCGGCGTTTTGTGGCTTTTTTGATCGATTGGTTTGTGATTTCGATCGTGCAAGCATTTGGGATGTTTATGCTCAATTTAATCCCAGAATACAAACAATGGTTTGTAGGATATCCTGCATTAGAAGGAAGAATCTGGTTTTTCGCTATGGTATTTGTAGTGTTTATGTTGCTACCTAAACTGACGAATGGGGAAACAATCGGCAAGAAAGTCGTGCGTATTCAAGTTGTAGAAGAAGGGCATGAAAAAATTCGTTTTCGCGCTTTATTTATTCGGTATGGTTATTTGTATGTTGTTTATGGTTTGATCAGTTCTTACATGACGAGTTCAGCTGATTTGCTCAATTCTAGTAATCGAATGTTGCAGTTAGTGAGTTTTATGTTGTTTCTATTTTGCTCGTTCCTGTTATTACTATTTTTCATTAATGTTCTGTATGTATTGATTAGAAAGAAGCGTCGATTATTTTATGAAAAAGCGAGCCATACCTATACGATCAGCACGATAAAAAGAGAGAAAAATGTAGAAAATCAATAAGGAATCGCAGTTTTTGTGGTATAATGCATGAGGACTTACACAACAAGTTTGAAAGAGGTGAGGTAAATGAGTTCATTTAAACAATTTCAGTTCAACGATTTTATCATGGAAGCACTAGCGGATAAAGGGTTTGAACGACCAACAGAAGTACAAGAAAAATTGATCCCAGTGATTAAAAAAGGCAAAAGTGTCATCGGTCAATCCCAAACAGGAAGCGGCAAGACCCATACATTTTTATTACCATTGATGAATAAAGTTAACCCTCAATTAGATGAGGTACAAATCTTGATCACGGCACCAAGTCGTGAGTTAGCAAATCAAATTTATCAAGAAGCGATTCAAATCGCAAAATTCAGTCAACCTGAAATGCGTGTGACAAATTTTGTTGGCGGTACAGATAAACAACGTCAAATCGCAAAATTAAAGAACCAACAACCTCATGTGGTGATTGGAACGCCAGGTCGTATTTTAGATTTGATGAATGAACAAGCTTTAAAAGCCCATACTGCTTTTGCGTTTGTCGTTGATGAAGCGGATATGACATTGGATATGGGTTTTTTAGAAGAAGTCGATCAGATTGCTGGACGTTTGCCAGATAAGCTGCAAATGTTGGTTTTCTCTGCGACAATTCCTGAAAAATTAAAACCATTTTTGAAGAAGTATATGGAAAACCCTATTATTGAACATATCAAACCTAAAAATATCATCTCAGAAACGATTGATAACTGGTTGATTTCAACAAAAGGGAAAGATAAAAATCGTCTGATTTACCAATTATTGACGATTGGACATCCATATCTTGTGATTGTCTTTGCCAACACCAAACAACGGGTGGACGAAATTACGGATTACTTGAAAGATCAAGGGTTAAAAGTGGCTAAGATCCATGGTGATATTTCACCTAGAGAACGTAAACGTGTGATGCGTCAAGTGCAAGACTTAGAATTTCAATATGTTGTGGCGACAGATTTAGCGGCACGCGGTATTGATATCGAAGGGGTGTCGCATGTTATCAATGCGGAAGTACCAAGTGACTTGGATTTCTTTATTCACCGTGTTGGTAGAACTGGCCGAAATGGCTTAGATGGAACAGCAATCACTCTTTATTCACCAGCAGATGAAGAAGCAATTTCTGAAGTGGAAGATCTAGGAATCAAATTCCAACCGAAAGAAATCAAAAATGGTGAATTAGTTGACACGTATGATCGTAATCGTCGTACGAAACGTGAAAAATCAAAAGATGCATTAGAAGACCCTACCTTGATTGGTTTAGTGAAAAAGAAAAAGAAAAAAATCAAACCTGGTTACAAGAAGAAAATCGAGTGGGCGATTTCAGCAAGTAATAAACAAAAACGTAAAGTTGAACGCCGTCAACAGACACGGACAGCTAAAAAATCTAAGAAAAATAGTTATAAATAAAAATAAGGGTGTGGGACAAAAGTAAAAAGTACTTTTGTTTCACACGCTAAATATGAATAAACGGTGGGAGCAGAAGCAACCCCTTCTTATTTCTCGGGGTTAAACACTCCTGTCCCAACCTCTTATTTTTTTGATCATTTCAACACATAATAGGCCATCTTCTAAATATTCCTCAGAATTTACATAATAATTCAACGCTTCATAAAAAGTCAATGCCGTCTTTTCTGCGGAGAGCGTACTGAATAGATAACCCTCTTTTACAGCCGTTTCTTCTAATAATAAAAGTAACTGTTTTCCAATTCCTTGTCCTCGATACTCTTTTCTTACACAAAAGCGATCAGGTTGAATGGTCTGTTCGTCTTTTTTCTGATAACGAATCGTAGCGATGGCGAGTGAGTTTTCATACACAACAAAATAATTGCGATCATTTGTGTCAAGCTCGTCAAATTCATCTTGTAAGGCAATTCCTTGTTCTAAAACAAAAACTTCATATCGTAAAATAAATGCTGCTGCTTGGTGCCAAACTTCATTGCCAAAATGAGTATGCATAGCAACCCTCCAGATAATTTTCTTAGTGAAAGATCCATTCAGTGGTATACTTAATCATAGCAGATAGTTTAAAGGTCATCTAGCGTTAGTGGCTGGCTCGGCGTTTAAAATACGAGGAGGGTTTGATTTGGACCTATTTGAACAAAGTGAATGGGCAAATTGGAAGAATTTAAATGATAATGAAAAAATCGTTTTATTACAGCAATTATTGATGTATTTTGTACCACCAACAATTGAAGTCAGTACGATTGAATTAGTCAATTTTGAATTATATGGCATCAAATGTCGGACCTTTGAATTAGAGTTGGATGGTGAACTGTTTGTCTTTATTCCAGGAAATAGTGAGGCAATCCTTGGCTGGGATTTAGGGGCAGAAGGGTTACGTGCCCATGAATTACTGGGATTTGATGTGGAAAATCTAGAGAAAAACACGTTTAAAACAACACTGACAAACGAAGTGATCGATTCTGCTACTGAGTGGATTGAAGCAGAAACATCCTATGATTTAACATCTTTAGAAGGAATTTCTGAATATATAAACCAACAGACAACAGATTTGAGGAAAGTCAAAATACCGGCGATGTTTGTTCAAAAATATGCACTACCTGCCTGCACTGAATTTCTAGGCATTTTTGATACTGTTACAGGGACATTTGAAGGTGAGATCGAACAATTTGTTGCGTTTGAAAATCAGATTTGTGAAAAGCTGTTTCCTACATTGTCGGCTGCTGAAAGTCTGAGCTGGACATTTCCACAATCCCTTTTAGAAAAAAATAAATTCTATCTAGAGTTTTTGCCTGAATCTGATTACTATTTTGTATATAGCCACTCTGACTATACTCATGATGAATTGACGTTAGCACTAAAAAGAACGGGTTTCGGTTTATTATCAGAAGATCAATGGGAGTTTGCTGTTGGTGCAGGAACTCGTCGCTTATTTCGTTGGGGGAATGAGTTATTGATTCAGGAAAATGAATCTGGCCGTCAAATCAAAAGTAAGATGGACGGGGGAAATATGTTTGGTCTAGTCGTTGACACACAAAAAAATCGCTATGAGTTAACAACTGATCCAACTGCATTAAAATTAGCTAAACAAATTTTGCCACGAAATACATTGATTGAAGAAATGTTACCGTTATCGACTTATTTTAGTCCAAATCATGCGGTCTTACCTGAACAAAAGCTAAGTCCTACTGATTATTTATATCGAAAAGTTATCCGGATTGAAAATTAAATAGAAAACATTGACATTTTTTTGAAGATTCCTTATACTTTATAAGGAAACTAAAGGATATGATTCATTTTTTCGTGTTTACAGAAAGTTCTTCATTGCTGAAAGAAGGATAACACAATAATGGAATTGCTCCCTTTAAGTCATTTTGGTAGAAATATCAACGCCACTCAGCGTTAGCGAGTTTAAGAGGTAATGAATGTTTCAAGCGACTTCATTGCAAACAAGGTGGTACCGCGATTTTTCGTCCTTGTATTGCAGTGAAGGCCGCTTTTTTTGTTGCACAAGATCAACTAATTAGTGAAGAAAGTAGGAATAAAACCATGAAACAACTATCAAGTAGCCAAGTTCGTCAAATGTACTTAGACTTTTTCAAATCAAAAGGACACTCAATTGAGCCAAGTGCATCTTTAGTACCTGTCAATGATCCAACGTTATTATGGATCAACTCGGGTGTTGCCACATTGAAAAAATATTTTGATGGATCTGTGGTTCCAGAAAACCTAAGAATCACCAATGCTCAAAAATCAATCCGTACCAACGATATCGAAAATGTTGGAAAAACGGCTCGTCACCATACCATGTTTGAAATGTTAGGAAATTTTTCGATCGGAGATTATTTTAAAACGGAAGCAATCCACTGGGCTTGGGAATTTTTGACTTCACCTGACTGGATGGCTTTTGACCCTGAAAAATTATATGTAACAGTTTATCCAAAAGATACAGAAGCAAAACGAATCTGGCATGAAGAAATTGGGCTAAAGATGGATCATATCATTGATATTGAAGACAACTTCTGGGATCTTGGTGCTGGTCCATGTGGTCCAGATTCAGAGATTTTCTATGATCGTGGGGAGTCTTTCAATGATGTTGCTGAAGACGATCCAGAAAACTATCCTGGTGGCGAAAATGAGCGTTATTTAGAAATTTGGAACTTAGTGTTTTCTGAATTTAACCACCAAGCAGATGATAGTTATGAACCATTACCACATAAAAACATTGATACGGGAATGGGCTTAGAGCGGATGGTGTCGATCGTTCAAAATGCACCAACGAACTTTGAAACAGATTTATTTATGCCAATTATCCATGCTGTTGAAAAATTAAGTGGACAAGTTACTTATGGTCAATCACCACAAACAGATATTTCATTTAAAGTGATCGCTGATCATATTCGTGCCTTATCATTTGCAATCGGGGATGGTGCGTTACCTTCAAACGAAGGTCGTGGCTACGTTTTACGTCGTTTATTGCGCCGTGCTGTTATGCATGGGAAAAAATTAGGGATTAATGAAGCCTTTTTATACAAATTAGTGCCAGTTGTAGGAGAAGTAATGGTAAGTTACTATCCAGAAGTTTTACAACAAAAGGAATTTATTGAAAAAGTCGTTCGTACAGAAGAAGAACGTTTCCATGAAACAATCAATGAAGGATTAGATATTTTAAATGAATTGATCGTCAAAGTAAAAGCAGATAATCAAGACACTTTAAACGGGAAAGACATCTTTAAACTATACGATACCTATGGTTTCCCAGTCGAATTGACGGAAGAAGTAGCAGAAGATTCAGACTTGAAAGTCGATCATGCTGGCTTTGAAAAAGAAATGGAAGCCCAAAGAGAACGTGCTCGTTCAGCTCGTAGCAAAGCCACTTCAATGGGCGTTCAATCTGCCGTTTTAACAGATATCAAAGTTGAAAGTAAATTTGTTGGTTATAGTCAATTGGACGCAACTAGCAAATTATTGATTATTTTAAAAGATGATGAAATTCTAAGTGAACTTTCAGAGGGTACTGCACAATTGATTTTTTCTGAAACACCTTTCTATGCTGAAATGGGTGGTCAAGTAGCGGATCACGGAACAATCAAGGATCAAGATGGAACGATTGTCGCTCATGTAGAAAATGTGTTAAAAGCACCAAATGGTCAATTTTTACACACTGTTCAAGTGACTGGCACATTAACAGAAGGGGCTGTCTATGAATTGTATGTGGATGAAAAAATGCGCAATCGCATTTTGAAAAACCATACAGCAACTCATTTATTGCACCGTGCCTTAAAAGATATTTTAGGAGATCATGCCAATCAAGCAGGTTCATTAGTAGCTCCTGGACATTTACGTTTTGACTTCACTCACTTTGGACAAGTAACAGCAGAAGAATTAGTCCAAATGGAAGCAATCGTCAATGAAAAAATCTGGAAAGCCATTCCTGTTGAGACGGTGGAAACAGATATCGATACCGCGAAGAACATGGGTGCCATGGCGTTGTTTGGTGAGAAATATGGGAAAGAAGTTCGGGTTGTGAATATCGGTGGTTATTCAATCGAGCTTTGTGGTGGAACCCATGTGAAAAATACGGAAGATATTGGTATTTTCAAAATAGTGTCTGAATCTGGAATCGGTGCAGGTGTCCGTCGGATCGAAGCTGTGACAAGCAAAGAAGCGTATGAGTTAATGAACGAAGAAGAGCAACAACTAAAAACAATTGCAGGAATCGTTAAATCACCTCAACTGAAAGAAGTTGTTTCAAAAACAGAACAATTGCAACAACAATTACGCGATTTACAAAAAGAAAATGAACAACTTGCTGGGAAATTAGCTAATCAACAAGCAGGAGACATTTTCAAAGAAATCAAAGAAATCAATGGCACAACTTACATTGCTGCACAAGTCAATGTAAAAGATATGAATCAATTACGTCAATTAGCGGATCAATGGAAACAAAAAGAACTTTCTGATGTGTTGGTTTTAGCAACAGCGCAAGAGGAAAAAGTTAGCTTGTTAGCAGCAATGTCAAAAGCAGCTAATGAGAAAGGCTTAAAAGCAGGCGATTTGATCAAAACAATTGCACCAAAAGTTGGCGGCGGCGGCGGTGGTCGTCCCGATATGGCACAAGCTGGCGGTAAAAATCCTGCTGGAATCGATGATGCTTTAACGGAAGTTGCCAATTGGTTAGCAAAATAGAAGACAAAAAGAACCTTAATTTACAGAAACGTATATAAAAATAGAGACCAAGATGAAACGAATGTCCCGTTTTATTTTGGTCTCTATTTTTGTGTGTTGAAGTGCTAATTCTTTCTTTTTTTTATTTTATTGTTAGATTTAAATTAGTAACACTCAGAAATATTTAATGAAACGAGTATAACTTTAGAAATTTATTTGGCTTTCTTTTGAAAAAAATAGTGTGATTAGGACATATCTAAGAACTAAAGCTCAAAAAATTAAAGGATTTGGAAATAAGAGCTGACTAGAGACTAATGTCCTACCCTCTTTTTACTTCCCATAAAATTGAATTCTTCGCTTTAAGAGAGGAGAGAATTGGATGGCTAAACCTAAAAGTCCGATAGAGCTTTTTGAAACAGGTGAAAATTTCTATAGCCAACATTATTTTGGCGTTCATCAAATGCAGCAAGGAGAACAAACTGGTTTTATTTTTAGAGTTTGGGCACCAAATGCTCAAGCAGTTTGGCTAGTTGGAGACTTTAATGAGTGGGAGCATTCATTACCACTACTAAAGGATGAACATTTTGGTGCCTGGGAAATTTTTACACCATTACCAAAAGTAGGTGATTTTTATAAATTTTTGGTCAAACAAGCAGATGGCAGAGAGGTCTACAAAATCGATCCTTTTGCGACTGCATTTGAAAAGCGTCCAAATAATGCAGCTGTGATCCAAATGATGCCTGAAAGAAAATGGCGTGATAAAGTATGGCAAAACAGTGCCAAACAATCCGGCAAGCTTAACCAACCGTTAACAATTTATGAAGTTCATGCCAGTTCATGGGCCTGTGAAGAAGATGGTACGCCATATTCCTTTAAACAACTTCAAGAAACCTTGATTCCTTATGTGAAAGAGCTAGGTTTCACACATATCGAATTTATGCCGTTGATGGAGCATCCTCTGGCTGAGTCTTGGGGCTACCAGTTGACTGGCTATTTTGCTCTTTGCTCAGCGTATGGAACACTTGATGAGTTTCAACAGTTCGTGGAGACCTGTCATTTAAATGGTATAGGCGTTTTAGTTGATTGGGTGCCAGGGCATTTTTGCATTAATGATGATGGACTTGCCAAATATGATGGATCGCCACAATTTGAATATCAAGATCCTGTTAAAGCTAAAAATATTCGTTGGGGTTCGCTAAATTTTGATCTAAGTAAACCTCAAGTTCAAAGTTTTTTGATTTCAAGTGCCTTATATTGGATCGAAATAGCTCATATTGATGGGATTCGGGTTGATGCAGTTTCGAATATGTTGTATCTAGATTATGATGAAGGGCCATTTTCATTAAATGATGACGGTAGTAATCGTAATTGGCCTGGTTATTACTTTTTAGAAAAGCTGAATGCGGTAATCAAACAAGCACATCCGAATGTGATCATGATTGCGGAAGAAAGTTCCTCTGAGACAAAAATCACAGGCACTATTGGAAATGGTGCGTTAGGATTTGACTATAAATGGGACTTGGGTTGGATGAATGATACCCTGTGTTTTTATGAAATGGATGCAGCCTTTCGCAAGTACCATTTTCGTTTAATTACTTTTTCTTTTATGTATATGCGAAAGGAAAATTATATTCTACCTTTATCGCACGATGAGGTTGTTCATGGTAAACGAAGCTTATTGCATAAAATGTGGGGCGATCGCTATAAGCAATTTGCTCAACTACGAAATCTTTATGTTTACATGATGACTCATCCAGGGAAAAAATTACTATTTATGGGTAGTGAGTGGGGTCAATTTCTGGAATGGAAATCCACTGAAAGCCTAGAATGGATTGATCTAGATGATCAAATGAACCGCAGCATGCAGGCCTTTACAAAGGCACTTACTTTATTTTATCAGAAAGAAAAAGCGCTTTGGGAGCTAGAACATACACCTGAAACAATCGAAATCATCGATGCTGATAATAACGAAGAAACCGTATTGAGTTTTATCCGTAAAGGCAAAAACCAAAGCGATTTTTTAATCGTTGTTTTAAATTTTTCACCAATCGAAAGACAAAATTTTTCAATAGGTGTCCCATTTTCTGGTATATATGAAGAGGTCTTCAACACTGAGATAAAAGAATATGGTGGTACTTGGACTGCGTTGAATCAAGCCTGCCAAGCAAGCTCAGAACCGTTTAAACATTTTCCTTATCGTATTCAAACGATTGTTCCAGCACTGGGAGCAATTATTTTAAAACCAAAAGAATTTGATCTAAAAAGAAAATAAGCTGATCGAATAACACATAGTTTTGAAAGGAGGCAGGGTGGCATGTCACCCGTTGCAGATGAGTTCAGAAATGCTTGCAATGATTTTGGCTGGAGGACAAGGAACACGTCTAGGAAAGCTGACTCAAAATATTGCCAAACCAGCTGTGCCCTTTGGCGGCAGATATCGAATTATTGATTTTACCTTAAGTAACTGTATCAATTCAGGAATTAAAAATGTCGGAGTGGTCACCCAATATCAGCCGCTAGCGTTGAATAGCCATATCGGCAACGGCTCAAGCTGGTGGTTAGATGGGATTGATTCTGGTGTGACGATTTTACAACCTTATTCTAGTTCTGATGGGGAAAAATGGTTTGAAGGAACAGCCCATGCAATTTACCAAAATATTGCTTTTATTGATCAAATGAATCCACAATATGTTTTGATTTTATCTGGAGATCATATTTATAAGATGAATTATGAAGCGATGCTAGATGAACATATTGCTAATAATGCTTCTTTGACGGTTGCTGTCATTGAAGTCCCTTTAAAAGAAGCATCGCGCTTTGGCATCATGAATACGGACGAAAATGATCGAATTATTGAGTTTGATGAAAAACCATCAGAACCTAAAAGCAATTTAGCCTCGATGGGAATCTACATTTTTAACTGGGGACGCTTACGGAATGTGTTGCTGAACAGTTATTCAAAAGATGGACAGATGCTAGATTTTGGGAAGCATGTAATTCCTACGTAGCTAGAAGCAGGAGAAAATGTTTACGCCTATCATTTTAATGGGTATTGGAAAGATGTGAGAACGATCGATTCGTTATGGGAAGCAAGTATGGAGTTTATTGGGTTAGAAAATGAGCTGAATATGCGAGATAAAAGCTGGCGGATGTTTTCTAAAAATAACATCTCACCGCCGCATTATATTACAGAAACAGCTTCTGTTGGTAACTCATTGATCGTAGATGGTTGCTATGTTGCGGGAACGGTTAGGGACAGTATCCTTTCCACAGGTGTTCAAGTCAAGGTGGGGGCAACGATCGAAAATAGCGTGATCATGCCTGGCGCTACAATCGGAAAAAATGTCACAATCAAAAATGCCATAATCGGAGAGAATGCGATCATCGGGGACCAAGCTATAATTTATACTGAAAATGAGATCGAAGTCATCGGCTATTCAGAAGTGATTGGGGTGCAGAGTGATGAAGACTAAAAAAATGTGCGCCATTTTAGGGAATGTGTCAACATTTCAAGGATTATTGCCACTGACTGAAAATCGTCCCTTAGACACTTTGCCTTTTGATTGTAAGTATCGGTTGATTGATTTTCCTCTTTCAAGCATTGCGAATGCGAATATCAATTCGATTTTTATGATCTTTAATGAAGGTGAAACACGCTCTGTATTTGATCATATCGGTGGCGGTAAAGAATGGAATTTAGATTCGTTGCAAAATCGCTATTTTGTTTATTTTTATCAAGATATTCTAAAACAAAAAGAACAAGGGCAACATTATTATGAATCAGTGATCGACTATCTTAAAAAATCAGAATCTGAATATACCGTGTTTATAGGCAGTAATATGCTATGTACTATTGATTTACGAGCTGTTTTAAAGAGTCATCAAAAACAAAACAATCGCGTGACGGTTGTTTATAAACGGGTAAATTCATCAACTATTTCATTAGAGGAAAGAACCATTCAGGTAAGTGATGAAGGGAATGCGCTGAGTCTTCACCCGTTTAGACCGAGAAAACAGACTGAGCAGCTGAATCTGTGTATGGATATCTATATTGTTCAAACAAAAAGGCTGATTGAACAACTAGAGCTTGGGCAAACAAGAGAGGCATCACCAAATATTTATCTATTTCTTCAAAGTAAACTAGGTGAGGAGCAAACTACAGCCTATGAGTATACGGGTTATTTAAGCAATATTCATGACGTAGCCTCTTATTATCAAGCAAATCTAGATATGCTAAATCCATCTATTTTTAATTCATTGCTTTACTCAAAACAAAAAATTTATACAAAATTAAAAAATGAAGTACCGACATACTATTCCAAAGAGTCACAGGTGAAAAATAGTCAGTGTGCTACCGGCTGTATTATTGAGGGCGAGCTGGAAAATAGTTTGATTTCAAGAAGAGCGGTGATCAAAAAAGGAGCACGAGTTAACTACTCAATTGTGATGTCTAATGCGAAAATTGCCGAAAATGCAGTAATCGAATATGCAATATTAGACAAGTATGTCACAGTAGCAGCAGGAATCAAGATTATTGGAACGGCTGAACAACCTGTTGTAATTAAAAAAAATCAGGACGTGTCAACAGATGTCATTGGAGGGCTGAAATCATGAAGGTCTTATTTGCATCTGCCGAATGCGCTCCATTTTTTAAAAACGGTGGGTTAGGGGATGTTGCTGGAGCGCTGCCAAAAGAACTAGCTAAAAAGGGCATCAATATTGCAGTCGTCTTACCTTACTTTACAAAAATGCCAGATATTTATAAAGTACAGTGCGAAGAGGTTGCTACGTTTTCTGTCGAAGTTGGTTGGTGTCATCAATATTGTGGTGTCAAGCAGCTGATTTTAAAAGGGATTTCGTATTACTTTATTGATAATTTATATTATTTTGATCGTGAACAATTGTATGGTTATGAGGATGACGCTGAACGCTTTGCTTTCTTTTCATTGGCCATTATTAAAATGCTTGAAAACATTGAGTTTAGACCTGATGTAATTCATGTCAATGATTTCCATACCGCAATGGTCCCTTTTTTATTAAAAGAAAAATACCAAGCAGTTGAAAACTTTCGCGCAATAAAAACAGTATTGACTATTCATAATATTGAGTTTCAAGGAGCTTATAGTAAAGATTTACTCCCGGATCTTTTTGGAATGGGGTCGGAACGGTTTAATGATGGTGCTACTCGTTTTCTGGATGGTGTCAATTATTTAAAAGCGGGGATCTTATATGCTGATCGTGTGAACACAGTGAGTCCTACTTATGCTGAAGAAATCAAAACAGCTGAATTTGGGTTTGGTTTAGATGGAATCTTACGCTTGGAGCAGGGAAAATTAAGTGGTATTTTAAATGGCATCGACTATGAAATGAATGACCCTGAGACGGATCAACTGATTTTAGAAAATTTTTCTTTAAACGATTTGTCCGGTAAACAGAAAAACAAACAAGCGTTACAAAAAAAACTGAACTTACCTGTTAGGACAGAGGTACCCTTGATCGGAATTGTTAGTCGTTTAACTTTTCAAAAAGGATTTCATTTAGTTTTGGATGAACTAACCAATTTTTTGGAACAAGATGTACAGCTAGTTTTATTAGGAACGGGAGATCCCGGAATCGAACATTCTTTCCGTCCTTTTGGAGAGCGTTATCCAGATAAAATTACCGTAAATAGAAAATTTGATGTGTCGTTAGCACAATTGATCTACGCTGGTGCTGATTTGTTCTGGATGCCCTCTGAAACTGAACCATGCGGAATGATTGCTATGCGTTATGGAACGTTGCCGATCGTCCACGAAGTAGGGGGGGTAAAAGATACGGTTCCCCCGTATGATCTGACCACAAAAACGGGAACAGGCTTTGGTTTTTCTGAATTTAGCTCGAATTCCTTGATGTATAGTACGCTAACCGCCATTGATCTTTATAGAATGGATCAGCAGACATGGCAACAGCTAATCAAAAACGAAATGAAAAAAGATTTTAGCTGGGAAAAATCGAGTCAAGTCTATTTGGATTTATATAAAGAGATCATTCAAGTAGGATAAAGCAATGCTGTTTTTCGTTTTTAAGTATTGACGACAGCATAAAACCAAGGTATACTTTTAGCGAGAAATGAATAGCCAAAGATAATTATGAGGTGTTTTTGTGAGTGTAAGTATCTAACCTAAGGAAATGAATAGCTGAAGAATAAACGACCATTTTTAGATGGCTTCTTTAGTGTACTTACGTTGATACCTATCTTAACTCATACAAAAATACCAGATAGACTGCAGGATGACTGTTTTTATTTAGTGATTATTGAGGGATGAAGGGGACACTTCATCCCTTTTTCTATTTTCAAGCAAAATCATTGCTGTAGCTAAAAAATAAATTCTTTGTCCTATTCAAAAGAAGATAGGTATCTCTTAATTAAAAGGAGAGATACAGATGAATCAAGAAACCTATAATAAAACACAATTTAATCAAATCAAAGAAAAATTAATGACCTATGCTATCAGTTACTATGGAAAAGAGCTAATTAAGCGACTAAAACCAAACAGTCACTTAGATGTAGTGAAAAAACGATTACAAGAAACTTCCGAAGCAAAAACGCTGCTTATGGCCAATTTACATGTCCCATTTATGGGATTAAACAACATTGAGCATTTGACCAGCCAAGTTGAAAAGGGCTTTATTTTAGAACCAACTGAATTAATCAGCTATGCAGATTTTCTTAGGAGTAGTCGTTTGATCCAAGCTTTTATGCAAAAAAATGAATTTATTGCACCGCTTTTAGCCAGATATAGTGATTCATTACAACTATTTTCAATGATCGAATTGGAGATCTATCAAGTCATTCGGAACAATCAAGTGGAAAATGATGCTAGTCGTGAACTACGTAAAATTCGTAGAGCTATTCAAGAATGTGAAAAAGAAATTGAAGCGAAACTAACGTCATTTCTTAGAAATACACAAAATAAACCTAAAATTCAAGAAGCAATCGTGGTTAAAAAAAATGACCGTTATACCATACCAATCAAAGCTACCTATAAAAATCAAATTTCTGGAACCGTCGTGGATGCGTCCTCTAAAGGAACAACGGTTTTTGTAGAGCCAACAACGGTAACGAAGTTAAATGACAAACTCTATCAATTGAAAATGGAAGAAGCGACAGAAGTCTATCAAATTTTATCGACATTGACTGGTCTGATTGCCGAACAAATGGTTGCTATCCAGTCAAATCTAGAGGTAGTGGCACAATATGACATGATCTTTGCGAAGGCTAAATATAGTCGAGAGATCAATGGAATCGAACCAGAAATTAACCAAGACGGCATTATTGAGTTTGTAAATGTAAAACACACTTTGTTAGGTGAAAACGCTGTTCCGTTAAATGTAACACTAGGACAAGATTATCGAGGATTAACAATCACGGGTCCGAATGCAGGGGGTAAGACGGTTGTGCTCAAAACAGTTGGACTGATTACCTTACAAACGATGATGGGTGTACAAATCATTGCGGATGTTGGGACAAATGTCGGGATTTTTGATCAGATTTTTGTGGATATTGGGGATCAGCAAAGTATAGAAAACGCCTTAAGTACCTTTTCAGGTCATATGCAGAATATCTCTGAAATTCTTGCTAAAACAAAACGAAATAGTTTGATTTTATTAGATGAAATTGGGAGTGGAACAGAACCAAACGAAGGAGCCGCGTTGGCGATCGCAATCATGGAAGCTTTTTATAAAAAAGGAAGTATCTTGATTACAACGACCCATTATAGTGAAATTAAACGATTTTCAGAACAACATGAAGACTTTCTAACCGCAGCGATGGCCTTTGATTCTGAAAATTTAATGCCGAAATACCAGTTGATTCTAGGGGAAACTGGGGAGAGTAACGCTTTTTGGATTGCGAACAAAATGAATTTGGATGAACACGTCGTAAAACAAGCGCAAAACTATTTACACAATCGCAATTACTCGACTGAAAAAGAACACTCATTGCAAAAGGTAAGAAAGCCAAAAGAACAAACGATTTTTCCAACTTATGAAAAAGGGGATCGTGTATTTTGGACAGAGAAAAAGACAATCGGACTAATTTTTGAATTAATCGAACTATCAGATGAGGTCATCATTTTTGTAGAAAACCAAAAGGTAAGAGTACCTAAACGACAATTGAAATTGGATCGTAGCGCAAAAGAATTATATCCACCAAACTACGATTTAGACTCTTTATTTGACGATTATCATGAGCGTAAAAAGATCCGTGATCTAGAGCGAGGCTCTAAAAAAGCCCATAAGAAATTAAGAAAAGAGATGCAAGCGAGAGCGATTCAAAGAGAAGAATGACCGTACTAACGATTTTAAGCAAACGAGAGGAAGACAAAAGTCTTGCTCTTATTTGCCAGTCAATACTTCTTTCACAACCACATCTTACAAGTTTTCAAGGCGGTTTTTCAATGGTATAATAGCCACGGAGGAATATATAGAATGAATGAAAATCAATTATCAAAACGTTTAGCGCGTGTGGGAGAATTAGTTCCAGAACAAAGTCGTTTAGCAGACATCGGTTCTGACCATGCGTATTTACCTGTAGCATTAGTTTTACAAAATAAACTTGATTTTGCGGTGGCAGGAGAAGTTGTAAGAGGTCCTTTTGAAGCGGCTAAAAAGCAAGTACAAAAAAATGGCTTGAATGATCAAATTATTGTCCGTTTGGCAGACGGTTTAGATGCTGTGGAACAGACAGACGGGATTACTGCCGTGACGATTTGTGGGATGGGTGGTGTTTTGATCCGAGATATTTTAGAGGCTGGTTGGAACAACCAACGGCTTCAAGGAAATGAGTGCCTCGTTTTACAACCAAACATTGGTGAAAAGCCGTTACGTGATTGGTTGACAGTACACGGTTTTACAATACTTGAAGAAGATATTATAGAAGAAAATAATAAGATTTATGAAATCATTGTGGCGTCAAGACTTGAAACTAGAGTGGCTTATTCAGAAGAAGAACGACTCTTCGGTCCACTGTTACTGCAAAAGCAGTCCGCTGTTTTTCGTAAAAAATGGTTAGGGGAACTAAATCAGCGTGAAACGATTCTAGCACAATTGGCCAAAGCATCTGGTGACCAAACGGTTAGAATCCACCAAATAGAAAAAGAAATTGCTGAAATCAAGGAGGTTTTGTCAGATGAGTCTTGATGGAACGTTATTTATTGAACACTTTGAAGCCTATTGTCCTCAGTGGTTAGCTGAAGCAGATGATCCTGTGGGGTTGCATATTGGCACTTTAAATAAAAAGCTAGACCGAGTAATGGTTACTTTAGATATTCGGCCAGAAGTCGTGGCTGAAGCAATCGAAAAGAAAGTTGATTTGATCATTGCCAAACATCCACCGATTTTTAGACCAGTCAAACGATTAGATACAGATGATTTTCAGACAAAAATGTATGCAGATTTATTGAAACATGATATTGCTGTTTTTGCTGCACATACGAATATGGATATTATTGAAAATGGCTTAAATGACTGGTTTTGCGATTTATTAGGAATTGAAGATACTACCTATTTAACCAAAACGCACACCGTCGGTTATAAGAAGTTAGCGGTTTTTGTACCAGTCGATCATGCTGCCAAGATGCGAAAAGTTCTTGGCGAAGCGGGTGCAGGTACGCAAGGGGATTATACCAACACTAGTTACTCAATGATTGGCACAGGACGTTTTACACCAGCTACTAATGCTAATCCAACAATTGGTACAGTAGGTGAAGAGGCGGCTGTTCAAGAGGCTAAAATCGAAGTGATTTTTCCAGAAACGATTCAAGCAAACGTGATTCAAGCAATGCTGTCAGTTCACCCATATGAAGAACCAGCCTATGATCTTTACCCGATAGAAAACATTACCAAAGAATATGGGTTAGGACGAGTAGGGAATTTAGCTAAGGCTGTACCGCTAAAAGAATTTGTTGCTTTTATTAAAGAAAAATTTGCTTTGGATGGTGTACGGATTGTAGCAGAAGATGAGACAAAATTAGTCCAGCGTATTGCGATTTGTGGTGGCAGTGGTGAAAAATTTTTCCGTGATGCTCTCAAAAATCAAGCGGATGTTTATATCACGGGCGATGTCTATTATCATACTGGCCATGACATGCTGACAGAAGACCTACCAGTGATCGATCCAGGACATTATATCGAGCAATTATGCAAACCAAAGTTGGTTGAACTATTCAATCAATGGAAAAAAGACTATAATTGGGATATAACATTTATCGAATCTGAGGTAAATACGAATCCTTTTAAATTTAGATAAAGTAGAAAGAGGGAACGAAACGATGTATGAAAATTTATTGCCACGTTTTTTACGCTATGTAAAAACAGAAACACGCTCTAATCCAGCTAGCGAAACAACACCTTCAACACAAACGCAAGTAGCTTTCGCTCAAACGTTAAAAAAAGAGTTAGAAGAACTTGGTATGAGTGATGTACTATACAATGAAAAAAATGGTTTTGTGATCGCTACATTACCAAGTAATATAGAGAAAGACGTTCGTTCGATCGGCTTTATTGCTCATATGGATACAGCAGATTTTAATGCTGTTAATGTGAATCCGCAAATCATCGAAAAGTATGATGGTGAGTCAACGATTAAATTAGATAGCGAGGGTAAATTTACTTTAAATACAAAAGATTTTCCTAACCTAAAAAATTATGCTGGTCAAACGTTGATCACAACCGATGGAACTACGCTTTTAGGCGCTGATGATAAGTCAGGGATCGCTGAAATCATGACAGCCATGGAAATTTTGATCAAAGATCCATCAATCAAACATGGTACGATTCGTGTTGCATTTGGTCCAGATGAAGAAATCGGTGTGGGGGCTGATAAATTTGATGTCGATCAATTTAATGTGGATTTTGCCTATACGATGGACGGCGGCCCAGTGGGAGAATTACAATACGAAACCTTCAATGCAGCTCAAGCTGAAGTAACGATCCAAGGAAAAAATGTCCACCCGGGAACAGCTAAAAATACGATGATCAATGCATTACAGTTGGCAATTGATTTTCATAATCAGTTACCGCAAAATGAAGTGCCCGAAAAAACGGATGGCTATGAAGGATTCTTCCACTTAGCGCAACTGAGCGGCACACCAGAAGAAGCAAAAATGACCTATATCATTCGTGATCATGATCGTGAAAAATTTGAAGCGCGTAAAGCGCTGATTACAAAAGTTCAAGAAATCATCAATCAGTCTTTTGATCAAGAACGGGTACAAGTTGATTTATTTGATCAATACTACAACATGGGTGAAGTAATCGAAAAAGACATGAGTATTATTGAATTAGCCAAAAATGCGATGATCGAACTTGATATCACGCCATTGATCGAACCTGTTCGCGGCGGAACAGACGGTTCTAAGATCTCCTATCTAGGTATTCCCACGCCTAATATTTTTGCTGGTGGCGAAAACATGCATGGTCGTTTTGAGTTTGTTTCATTACAAGCAATGGAAAAAGCTACAGATGTTATTGTGAAAATTGCAGAGAATAACGCTAAATAATCAGTATTTAGTAAAAATTGAAAAGAGGGAGTACAGTTACAAGGTGTGACTTACTTCCTATTTTTCTGTCAAGGTTGGATCATTTGCTACACATTTAAATCGGAAGGAAACGTGATGACAATGGAAAATGTAATGATTCTTTTTAATGAAACATCTGGGAAAGACAAAGGCAAAGAATTAGCAGAACAGTTTGTTGATTATGCAAGAAATCATGGACAAGCGGACACTCATTTTCTATTAGAACAAGTAGGACCAGATTGTGATAGTCAAAAAATCGTTGAGAAATCCAAGCGTGAAATGATTGATACACTGATTTTTATTGGTGGAGATGGTACGATCAATCATAATGTGGCAGACTTCAAAGAGGAATTACCACATCTAAAAGTCGGTTTGCTGCCTGGCGGGACGGTTAATAATATGGCAAGAGTTTTAGAAATTCCGCTGAAATTTGAAGATGCTGCCGCTGTTATTTTAGGAGGAGTTACCAGAAAAATAGACTATGGAATGATCAATCAAAAAGTAATTGTCAGTACAATGACTATTGGGATTTTAGCTGACACAGCGGCTCGTATCAGTCAAAAAGAAAAACAAAAATATGGGAAATTGATTTTTGTGAAAAATTTTTTCAAATTATTGGCTAAGAAAAAACGTTATCGCTTAGAGATCAAAACTGAAAAAGAACAATGGCAAGGGAAAACACAATTAGTTACAGTGACAATGACAAATTCTGTTGGAGGATATACAAATTTTGACGATTCAGCTTCTCCAGATGATGGTTTGTTCCATCTAACTATTTTACCTAAACTGAATTTTTTCAAATTGGCCTTTTATCTGCCAAAAATTATTTTAGGTAAAGTCTATGAAATTCCAGATGTGAAGTATATGACTGCAGCTGAACTATCGATTAAAAGTTCGAACGAAAAGAAAATTGGTACTCGTGTTGATGGTGATCCAAGTGAGGATCTACCTGTTGAAATGACCGTCATCAAACATGGTCTAACTGTTTTTGTACCAGAGCAAAAACAGTGATCTTGTCGAAATAACTTTACATCTTATACTCTTTCAAGGTATTCTATTAATACAATGATTTTGGAGGAAGAAGGATGACAGGTTTGTTGAAGCATTTACCATGGGTGTATTTACTCATTGTAAATTTGGTTGAGTTTTTTATAATGTACCTTGATAAACAAAGAGCGAAAAGAAGAAGATGGCGAGTCCCAGAGTCTGAACTCTTATTTATTGGCTTGATTGGAGGAGGATTTGGCGGTTTACTTGCTCAACAACTTTTTCATCACAAGACAAGAAAATTACGCTTTTATTTTGCTTTTATTTTTGGTACACTTGTGACTATTGCAATTATTTATTATCATTATAAAAGATAATCGTGAATACAATTTAGTGGGGAGAAACTATGAAAAGCAATTCCAAGACAAAAGTTTTTCTAAATATCGGCTTGTTAGCTATTTTTATTGGAGTGATCATCTATGTGATGGATAATTCACTCAGTGATATCTTTGCTCAATTAATGAAGACAAGTTGGATCGTTGTTGCCCTAGTTATCTTACTAGGAGTCGTTTACCAGATAGTGGAAGGACGCTCGATCAAAGAGATTGCTGCCTATTTTCAAAAGGATTTTACGACAAAAGATGGTTTTTTTACCTCTTGTTATGTGGCTTTTTATCGCGTAATTTCTTTTGGGACGGGTACATTGCTCTCTGAAATTTATTTTTACAAGAAAAAAGGACTGGCTGTTTCCCAAGGAGTTGGTGTGACGGCTCTGCATATGATCATGTATAAAGTAGCAGTGATTTTTCTATCTGTTCTCGGGTTGATTTTTCAGTTCTCTTTATTTTATGAACGTGCACCAAAAATGATTCCTTTTATCTTAGTTGGTGTTGGGCTGACCTTTGTTATTATTTTTTCATTATTGATTCTTTCAAGCAGCATCAATCTTCAAGTGATTTTAATAAAGTGGACGAATAAACATTTTAAACGTAAAAGATTGCGTGACTGGGTGGATAAGTGTAATCTTCAAATTTATTCATTAAGAGAAACGGTTCAAACTATCACAAAAGACCGTTCAGCGATGATTCGAATTTTTTGCTGGAATGTAGCGAAGTTGCTTTTCTGGTATGTGATTCCTTATGTTGTGCTCGTTGAGAATCATCCAAATATTGATTTTCTTTTGGTTCTTTCTTTTACAAGTTTTTCGGTTATTTTGTCGGGAGTATTTCCAACCCCAGCTGGTATTGGACCGTTTGAATTCGTTTATTTATTGCTATTCAAACCGCTTGTTGGAACGGTCGATGCAGTATCTTCGTTGTTATTGTATCGTTTTGGCAGTTTTGTTTTGCCTTTTCTGATTGGATTTATTTATGTATTGATTCAAAAAAGAAGAGATATTAAAACGGATCTTTCCGCAGCAAGAAAAGAGAAAAAGGAAACGTTAGAAGAATAATGTGTAGGCAAGCTTTGAGAATCGAAAGATTTTTAAAGCTTTTTTTTTATCGATTTTGCAAAATACTATGGTATACTTTAGATAAGTACTAGGGGAGTCATTTTGACTGAGATGTTCGCTTGAACGGACCCTTTGAACCTGTGAGTTGAGACTCGCGTAGGGAAGTAGTCTAAGAAATAGAATAACACGGCTAAACTCTATGAAATGGTTCTTTAACATTTTATGGCGTTTTTTTCTGTTTTTAAGATTCTTCTCAAAAATATCGAGGAGGAATTGTATGACATTTACTGAAGAAATAAGAAAATCTGCTGATATAATTTGGCAGGAAAGTAAGGACCATCCATTTATCTTAGAGTTAAAAGCTGGAACATTACCACCAGAAATTTTCCGATTTTATCTGATTCAAGATCGGTATTATTTGGAGCAATTTAGTAAAATTCATTTAAAAGCTGCAGAATTAGCAATAGATAAAGAAGTCAGAAGCTGTTTTTTAGACGGTGTAAAAAGTTTAGAAGCCGCAGAAATATCAGTTAGAAAAACCTTTTTCAAAAAATTAAAAGTCTCAAAAGAGGAAATCAGTCAAACACCGATTGCACCAGCAGCCTATCATTATACCTCACATATGTATAGAGAAGTTGAAAGCAAAAGCATAGCTAGGATTGCAGCAGCCTTATTGCCTTGTTATTGGTTATATCAAGAAATTGGCGAAGAATTAATAGCAAATGGTTCACCAGATCCGTTGTATCAAAGGTGGATCGAAACCTATGATAGTGAAAGCTATCAGAATGCGGTTCGCAGGCAAATTCAATTGACGGATCAGCTAGCCCACCAAGCTTCTTTCGATGAGCAATTATTGATGAAGCAAGCCTTTATTGTTAGTAGTTATGAAGAATTGAATTTTTGGGAAATGGCTTATACAAAACAAAAATGGGGGTTAAAAAGATGATCAACTATCAATTGATTGATACCTTACGCATGAAAAATCCGTTAGTTCATACTATTACTAATATTGTAGTTGCAAACGATTCAGCTAATGGATTACTGGCAATCGGAGCATCACCATTTATGTCGAGTACACTTGCTGAAATGGAAGAAGTGGCGGTGATTGCTGATGTTATAGTGTTGAATATGGGGACGTTGAATGACGAACAATTAGCTGCGATGATTCTTGCTGGTAAAAAAGCGAACGAATTAGGAAAACCGGTTGTTTTAGATCCTGTTGGCGCCGGCGCGACAAATTATCGTAAGCAGGCGGTTGAGCAATTATTGAGCCAGGTCAAACCAACATTGATTCGGGGAAATGCCGGAGAAATTGCAGCGTTAAGTGGAACGGCTTGGGCTGCTAAAGGAGTAGATGCTGGAACTGGATCAGCAGATATTACTGAAATTGCCGAAAAACTAGCACTTGATGTGAATTGTTTTATTGCAGTAAGTGGTGAAACAGATACGATAACAGATGGCAAGCAAACTTATTTTGTTAAAAATGGAACACCATATTTTACGAAGATGACCGGAGCAGGTTGTTTACATGGATGTGTTTGTGGAGCTTTCTTAGCAGTTGCTAAGGAGTCTACTTTAGAAAGTGTCGTTGTTGCAAGTACAATGTATGCTTTAGCAGGAGAGCTTGTAGCGGAGCAGTTAACAAGTGTTTCTGTCGGGTCATTTAGAACGTACTTATTAGATCAACTATCGGGATTAGATAGTATATTGGTTCAGGCAAAAGCGAGAATTGAAAGGATGGCTGAAAAATGAATGAAACGATCCAAGTGTTAACGATTGCAGGGTTTGACAGTGGCGGCGGAGCGGGAATGCAAGCTGATTTAAAGACCTTTCAAGAGCGTTTTGTATTTGGGACCTCTGTTTTAACGGCGTTACCGATTCAAAATACGCAAGGGGTTAAAAAGGTTTATGATATTCCCCTAGAAGCAATTCAAGATCAGTTAGACGTTATCAATGAAGATTTTAAAATCTCAGCTGTAAAAACGGGTATGTTGTTTACAGCTAGTATCACGCAACTTGTTTCAGCATTTTTAAAGACGGTTGATTTTGGTCCTTTAGTTGTTGATCCTGTAATGATTGCTAAAAGTGGTCATGCTTTACTAAAAGATTCCGCTGTTAAAGCTTTAATCGAAGAGCTGTTGCCGCAAGCTTTTGTTATTACGCCAAATATTCCAGAAGCTGAGGTGATCACAAACATGACCATCACAACGAAAGAGGATATGGTAATCGCTGCAAAAAAAATCCAATTGCTAGGTGTGAAAAATGTCGTTGTAAAAGGCGGTCATCATCTTGAAGGAACAGAATCCTCTGATTTATTGTTACTCGAAGATGGCCAACAAGAATGGTTGTCAGCAACAAGGATCGAGACGAAAAATACACATGGTACAGGCTGTACTTTTTCGGCTTGTATTGCAGCGGAATTAGCCAAGGGAAATGATGTAAGGGCGGCCGTTCATACTGCAAAAGGATTTATTCAAGTAGCTATTGCAGATGGTATTCAAGTGGGCTGTGGCAATGGACCAACCAATCATTGGGCTTTTAGAAAGGTAGAACACAATGAAAACTAGTCAAGAAATGTTAGCCATTTATTTTATTGCAGGAACACAAGATATAAAGGATAGAACTTTACCGGAAGTGTTAGAACAGGCTTTAAAAGCTGGAATCACATGTTTTCAATATCGAGAAAAAGGTGAAGGGAGTCTGACCGATCCTAACGACAAAAAGCTGATGGCGAAAAGATGCCAACAACTATGTAAAGAATATCGAGTACCATTTTTGATCAATGATGATGTGACGTTAGCCTTAGAAATAGAGGCTGACGGAATTCATGTTGGGCAAACAGACCAAGCAATCCAAGATGTATTAGCTTTGTTCTCTGATAAAATTGTTGGTTTATCTTGCTACGATGAAAAGGAAGTCCAAACCGCTAATAAAGTGCCCGCTATCACGTATTATGGTATTGGACCTGTTTACGGTACGCTATCGAAAAAAGATGCTAAACAACCGATCGGTTTAGTAAAACTACAAAAATTGACAGAGCTAGCAGAAAAGCCTGTTGTGGCAATAGGCGGTATTAATACTGGAGATGTTGAGCAGATAATAGAAACAAGTGTTGCTGGTGTCGCAGTGATCTCCGCAATCACACAGGCCAAAGATATTCACGAAGCTGTTAAAAGCTTAAGCTAAGCGGGTTAGATGCATACGCAAGGTTTTTCAAAGAGCAAATAAAACCATTTCGTTGGATTTTATTTGTTCTTTATTTTTTATTAAAAAGAGATTGAATTTTTTTTGCAAGTAGTGTACTATCTAACTAGAACACTAGTGAAGGTGAAAATCAATTGGAGGTAAAGCCATGGATTTCCATACAGATCGGCCGATTTACTTACAAATAATGGATTTTATCATTCAGCAAATCGTTTCTGAAAAATTGCAACCGGGAGACAAAGTAAAAGCCGTGAGAGAAATGGCAGTTGAATTAGCTACGAATCCAAATACCGTGCAACGTGCTTTGCAAGAATTGGAGCGGGAGGACATTCTGTTTTCTAAACGCGGCTTAGGGCGTTTTGTAACAGAAGATACTGAAAAAATTAAAGATTTGCAAAATCAAGCGGTTGAACAAGTCATTGAGAACTTTTTAGCTGAAATGAACAAGTTTGGATGGTCAGAAAAAAAAGCGAGCGATTTATTGGGAGAGTATATCGAAAGGAAGAAATAACATGGAGGAATTAGTTAAGATTCAACAATTAAGCTACCGTAAAGGAAGAAAACAAATTTTTAACCAGTTGGATTTTTCTGTTTCATCAGGGAAAATCATTGCCTTGATTGGTGAAAATGGTTCTGGAAAAACAACCATCATGCGCTTGCTTTCTGGCTTAGCATTAAATTGGAAAGGAAAAATGTTGATCGATAATTGCGCCGTTGGAACAAAGACCAAATCATTTGTGGCGTATTTAGAAGATCAAAATAATTTTCAAGCAAATCAACAATTAGAAGAAGTTATTTCATTCTATGCGCATTTTTATCCAGATTTTGATAAACGAAGGGCGTATGAATTGTTGCGTTTCATGAATTTGAGTGTGTCGGAAAAAATAGGAAATCTATCAAAAGGGAATGCAGAAAAATTTGCTTTAAGCATGACCTTAGCTAGGAGAGCCAAATTATATTTATTAGATGAACCATTAAGTGGTGTTGATTTATTATCAAGAGAAAAAATCATTCAATTCTTACTGAAATGGTTTGATGAAGGAAGTACGATCATTATCACAACACACCAGTTAAGAGAAATCGAAACTATTATTGATGAAGTGATGTTTTTACGAGATGGACAGATTATTTTACATGAGTCGTTAGAAACAATCAAAGAAGTAAAACATAAAGATTTAGAAGATTTATATCGTGAGGTGTACGAAATATGATCAAATTATTTCGTTTATTCTTTTCAAAAAAAAATCTATTCCTGTATAGCACTACGTTGATTCTTACGTTCTTACTTGGACTTGCCAATGTCTATAACATAAATCAACAATCCACAGATTTTAGTCGGGCCTTTTTACTTTTTTCATTGATGATTTACTTTTTACTTTTTTTCGTATTAGAATCAACTCGGATCTACCAATTTTTTCGAACAGCCGATTTTCGATTACTGCCGATCAGTACAAGCAGGTTGTATGTTTATAATTTAATTTTTAGTATGCTTGTAGGAATTATCTTTTTTATAGGAAACGTGATTATTGGTGTAATGATCAATTATCTGGCACTCAAGATACCATTTATTTTGGATGCGACGTGGATTGAAGTTGTGGCTGCAGTCATCGATAGTGTAGTGTTGTTTTTAGTGGTGCAATTTCTGGTTTGTATTTATTCTGCTATGAATCAGTTCGTACAAAAAAGATTTCGCTGGGTTTTAGAAATTGTTTTATTCATTTTATTTATGATTCTGATCGATTATTTATCAGGGTTTGATTTAGGGGCAGCAAAAGGGATTGTAATGACCTATTTTGGTTTACAACACGAAGTCTATTTCCGGATGATTGTACAATTAGTAACCGCTAGCCTTTATTTTAGCTTAATTATTTGGGTAATCAATCGATATGTGGAAGCGGGGGATTAATAAATGTGGTTGCTATGGAAGGAATATCGAAAAGAAAGTCGGTTATTTTGGGTATTCAGTAGTTTTGCTTTTCTATTGATTGGTGGATTCATGATATATAAAGTAGGGTTTCAGCACATTCATATTGAAGGAATAGCGCAGATTATTTTGGTCTTAGTGTTTTTCTTCTTGCTTGCTAGTTTTGTTTGGGAGATGTACCGTCAAATCAAAAGTTGGAAAAAAAGTCAGTACCGTTTACTACCAATCAGTGAGGGAATGTTCTATTTTAGTAATATTTTATTTAGTTGGTTCACAACGACGATGCTTTCATTTATTTACTACTTTGGCTTTGTTGGATTAGTTTTTCTTTTGGATAAACAAGTGGATATGTTCGCTTTTCAAGAATATTGGAAACATCTTTTTATTGCTAGTTATCTGTTTTTTTCAGCATCAGTCTTATTTCAATTTGTTTATTTATTAAGCAGTTTGATCAGTGCTAGAGTAGCAGTTAAGTTACAAAGTGTTTCAAAGTTGCTACTTTTTCTTCTATTGTTTACAGGAGAAGTAACCGTTAGTAACCAACTTTTAGAGGGGTACAAAAAAATTGCGTTTATAGATAATCATCAGTTTAAAATTATTATCGGCTATGTCCCTTTGTATCTAGAGGATTTAGTTTTTGATATGCTTTTACTTATCCTATGTAGTATAGCAAGTATTTTTATTTTAAGAAATTATATTGAAGCAGAAAGAGGGTAGCGTATGGAGAATAAACAAGTATTAAATGTTGAAACGATTTCCAAACATATTGGTAAAAAAAAGATCATTAAAGAAGCGTCATTTACGGTTGCTAGTGGGAAAGTTACTGGTCTGTTAGGACCTAACGGCGCTGGGAAAACTACGATCATTCGCATGTTAGTAGGGTTGATGAGTCATGATCAAGGCTCAATCCAAATCAATGGTCAATTCCTTTCTACCAATTTCAAAGAAGCAATGGCACATGTCGGGGCTATTGTTGAAAATCCGGAATTTTATAATTATATGACGGGTAGGGAAAACCTCATGCAGTATGTTCGCATGGCCCAAAAAACAATAACCGATGAAGCATTGAATCAAGTGATTTCTAGTGTTCATTTAGAAAATAACATCGATCAAAAGGTTAAAACCTATTCATTGGGAATGCGTCAAAGATTAGGTGTGGCACAAGCAATTTTACATCAGCCGGATCTCTTACTGTTGGACGAACCAATGAATGGGTTAGACCCAAAAGGAATGCGCGAATTTCGAGAAATGATTCAAGCGCTGAAAGCACAAGGTGTTGGGGTGCTGATTTCTAGCCATCAATTGAGTGATATGGAGTTATTGTGTGATGACTTAGTCATCGTTCAAAAAGGGGAAATTACCTATGTCGGGCCAATGAATAATCCAGCAGATGAAAATAAGTTAGTTCTATTAGTAGAAACAGATCAACAAAAACAAGCGTTGGATTTCTTAAAAGAAGCTGACTACGTTGTAAGCGTAGACGGTAATTACCTAAAGATTGAACTGAGTGAAGATACTCGAACAGTCTTAGTCAAACAATTAGTAGAAAATGGGATTGGAATCAAAGAGTTGAAAGTGCATGTCGATTCTCTAGAAGAGAATTTCTTGCGCTGGACAGAAGATGGAGGATTATAAGATGAGCGTGCTGATAAAAAATGAATGGCTAAAACTAATTAAGAAGAAATCCTCTTGGATCATGTGGCTTATATTAGTCGCAATGACGTTTGGGATTACGTTGTTAGTTAGATCAACAACCAAATCACATAATGGAGAAATCATGATGAAAGCCAATGATTTGTTTGCAAGTTTGACTGAAATGACTTCATTTCTTAATTTATTCGTTGTTATTGTAGCGGCCTCGATCGTATCGGAAGAGTTTAGTCGAGGAACAATCAAATTTTTGTTGATTCGTCCATTTTCAAGAAGTCAGATTCTTTTTTCAAAATTTGTTGTTTGCTTGATTTATAGTGTAATCGGAACGGTTATTTTGTATATTAGTAGTCTTGTTTCGGCAAATTTATTGCTAAATAGCCAATCACCATTTGATGTGGTCAATGGTTATCACGGTTGGAATGCGTTGACGGTCGCGGGTGCTCATGCAGGAGCAAATCTATTGCTCCTTCTATTATATAGTACGATCACATTATTTATCTCAGCTGCAATTCGTTCACAAAGTTTAGCTGTGGGTGTTGGATTAGGTGTTTTGTTTGGTAGTAGTATTATTAATTCATTTTTAAATGTTGTGATCCCAAAACATCAATGGTTGAAATGGAATCCGTTTAATATGCTCAATATCAAGAATACGATCATGGAGAACACTGGTGCTGAGAATAGTTATCCAGCGTACTTGAATTTCTGGCAAATGGCTGGCGGAATTTTAGTGTATAGTTTGATTATTTATTTAGTCATGCAGCTATTGTTCAAGAAGCGAGATGTTTCACTTAGCTAATCGTTTCGTACAGAGGTGTTAGCATGATTATTGAAACCATTGTAAATGTTTGTCTGCAACGGTTCAATTGTTCCGAGTTGATTGATCCATAGGTGTATGAATTTCTGTTCTTCTTTAGTATTAATAGTCATATTTTAATATGGATGAGAAAAAACAAATAAATTAGAAGTGACGATAATGTCCGAAACTTTGTATTAGAAAGGTTTCGGTCTTTTGTTTTAAAAAAGAAGAAATCTTTTATTAGAGAAGCTGGATATTCGGAATTTTAATCTAATAAATTGCTGATAAAATCAATATTTATGCATGTGAAAGCTTGTCTAAACTCTTAAAAATGATTATGATTAAAAAGATATTTTATAGTTGATTATGAATAGGAGTGTTTTGATGGAACAAAAGCAAATGCGATGGTTTACCGTTGGCCTAATTGCCTTCAACATGGTTTGGGGCTTAGGTAATGTAGTGAATAACTATGCACAACAAGGGATTTCCGTTGTAACGTCATGGGTATTGATTTTGGTCTTATATTTTATTCCCTATGCGTTGATCGTCGGACAACTTGGGTCAACTTTTAAGGAAAGTAGTGGCGGAGTTAGTTCTTGGGTCCAAAATACGAGTACGAAGCGTTTAGCTTATTATGCTGCTTGGACATACTGGGTCGTACATATTCCGTATTTAGCCCAAAAGCCTCAGCTAGTCTTGATCGCTTTTGGTTGGGCAGTACAAGGCAATGGTGATATTGTAAATAATTTTTCTGTTGTAGGGATTTCGTTGATTTCGTTGGCGATTTTCTTGATCTTCTTGCTATTGTCTACTAAGGGGTTAATGACCTTAAAAGTTATTGGGGGAATGGCAGGAACGGCAATTTTTGTCATGTCTATGCTATTTATCCTACTAGCAATTGGTGCACCAATGATGAATTCTAGTGTTGAATTTGCGACACCTCATATGGATAAAATCAGTACGTATATTCCTAAATTTGATTTTAGTTACTTTACGACAGTTTCCATGTTGGTATTTGCTGTTGGTGGGGCTGAAAAAATTTCACCTTATGTGAACTCAATGAGAAATCCAGCAAAAGAATTTCCAAAAGGGATGATTTTCTTAGCGGCAATGGTTGGTGTTTCAGCTGTCTTAGGTTCATTTGCGATGGGGATGTTATTTGCAAGTAACAATATTCCAGAAGACTTGATGGCCAATGGAGCCTACACTGCTTTCCAACTATTAGGTGAGTATTATGGTGTAGGGAATTTATTAATGATCATCTATGCAATCACTAATGGAATTGGGCAAATATCTGCTTTAGCCTTCTCAATCGATGCTCCATTACAAATTCTTTTGGCCGATGCAGATCCTGACTACGTTCCAGCAGCATTACGTAAAAGAAGTAAAAAAGGTACCTTGGTCAATGGCTATTTGTTAACAGGTATCTTAGTTAGTATTATTATTGTCTTACCAATGTTTGGGATCGAGAATATCAAAGAATTAGTCAAATGGTTGACCAACTTAAATTCTGTTGTGATGCCGATGCGTTACCTATGGGTGTTTTTTGCTTATATGATGCTAAATAAAGCGTATAAAAATTATCGATCTGAATACAAATTTATTAAAAATCCTAAAATCGCTTTTGGATTTGGCTTATGGTGTTTCTTATTCACAGCATTCGCTTGTATTTTAGGAATGGTACCAAAGGTCGATTTTGCGGTAGACCCGAAAGCTTGGTTCTTCCAATTAGCTTCTAATATTATTACACCCGTCGTGTTGATTTTATTAGGGATGATTTTACCTGCTTTAGCTCGTCGTGACAAAAAGAAAGCGCAAGTTAATTAAAATAAAGAGGGAAAGAGACTCAATAAGAGTGTTTTTCCCTCTTATTTTTTATTAGACATAAACGATTGTTAGTATTGGAAAAAAATATTTTTTTCTGAACCTGTAATCATATTTAAAATGAAATTTTTATCATGATTTTCTTTTAATTACGTATATTCGTAAAAAAATGAGAACATTTTTTTCTTTTTATCGGTATAATAGAGAGGAAGACTGTTTTTTTTTCTAAAAAAATGATACGATTTATAAAGGAAAAAAATTGAGGAAGTGAGAACGATTAGTAAGCGACAACGTCAATCAGAAAAAGAAGAAAGATCAACATATCTTTGCAAAGAAGTTGATCCCGATTATTTAGGTCGTGAGATTTACGCCGATAATGTTGATACGCCGTATTCATTTTATTTAGTGCGAAAACTAAATTTAGCAAAAGATTACCAAAATTTAGCTGAAGGTGAAGCTTTTTTTGAAGCAATCTGCGATAGCTGGGACGAAACCGAAGAGTTTGAAGAACTGGTAGTCAAGAAGATTTATATGTATGTTGAAACTGAAATTATGTACTATACATTATTAATGGGAAGTTTTGAGCCTACGAGAAGAGAGCTTCGGATGAACTTAAAGCAGTGGTTCGAGGAAATTACGCTTGAAAAACAAGACAGATCTCTAGCTTATAAAGGTGAGCCTACATTAAATTCTGGGGAAATACAGGGAATGATGAAGCAGATGCTTGAAACGTCAAATGAGATTTTCCGTTTACGTAAAATGATTACGGATTTAACTGAGACGATCAATCACGGAAAAATGGAGCTATCTGCAGCTAAAAATGACCCCATTATTTCAAGAAGTATTCAAACGATTCATCTTAAACGAGCGCAACCTTTAGTGATTGAAGAAGACAAGGTTGAAGAAACAAAAATCACTGATTCTGATGAAACAGTTGCTGTAGATATGGATATTAAGCTTGTTGAAGAAGCGGTTGTTGAAGCAGAAATTATAGCGGATACTACAGAACTCCCAGTAGAACCCAAGGAAGCAGCAGGAGCGCAACCAGAAAAAAAGCTGGAGAACGAATTGGCGAAAAAACCAATTCAAGAAGATTCCCTAGCAGAAGAAAAAACTACAGCTTCACAAATGCAAGAACCCGAAAATAATGAACCATTGAAAAAAGAACGCACATCAATCAAGTTGAAACGTAAACATATGGCGCAATCCAACGAAAGTGCTGAAACTGAGACAACAGATGCAACACAGCAAGAAACCACTGAGTTAGAACCGTTGGATCTTCGATTGCTTGTATTCAAAAAAAGAAAAACCAAAAAAGCAACACCAAGTAATTGGCCGCGTTTTTCTAAACAATTGAAAGCAAGTAAACGTATTGAATCTCCAGCTAAAATCCCTAATTTTTCTAAGAGTGAAATGGAAAATTTAGAAGATGAAATCTATCTATGTTTTATGAATAAACGGATGCGCTTAGGAACAAAGAAAAACGCTACTCAAAAGAAGAGTGTTTTACGATCTGACTTACTTGCTCAAATCAGCCAAGCTGAATATTTGAATTACTCTTGGGGACAAGTATTGCGACAACGTAAAGAAGATGTCTTGATTTGTGGTCGCTTGAGTTGTGGTGGTTTAGTTTCTTCTTTAGATGATTTCCTAAAGGAGATGCGCGAGATTGCCTATAGTCGTTCGTTATTTGGTAAAAAAGTTCGCTGTTCAGTTGATTTATTACGCCGTTTAGAAGGCTATATTTTAATGGATCAGTATATGCAAAATCTAAGCCTGATGCCAGTTGAAAAATAGTTATCAGGATAAAATGAATAAATTTTGAGAGCGAGACAAAAGCTTATTTTTGAAAGAGCTGCTTTTGTTTCGTTCTTTTTTGTATTCTTGTAAAATAAACTATGAACAAGTGAAAAGTGATCTTGATTGGTGAAAAAAGTTTTCTACGGTATGATTAGATTATAAAAAAACGGATAGTGATCGATCATAATGGAGGTAAATACTATGAAAAAAAATGGCGAAAAGAAGCTTGCAGAAGGAAAAAAATCATTTTTTAAGAAAGTAAAACCGAATCCCAAGCAAAAAGAAACGTTAGTTGTAGAGGACAAAGAAGAAAAAGAATTTGAATCCTTTTTTGCTGAAGTAATCAAAAAATTTCCTCAAAAGACAGCTACGATCATTTTGAATAGTTATGGAAAATCGAAAGAACGTGCTGAACAAATTTTAGCTAAAAGCAAAAATCAATTTGATGGTATTTTTGATGAGTTTTTGCAGGGCGTGGATGCAGAGACTCGTAAAAAATGTCATAAAACTGTTCATGCAGCATCCTTGACCGCTGCAATCATCGGTTGTTCACCGATCCCTTTTTCAGATGCAGTGTTACTTGTCCCTGTACAATTAACCATGTTGGCTCGTTTGCATAAGTTATTTGGCCAATCATGGTCAGAAAGTATGGGGAAAAGTATCGGTAAAGAAATCATCGTTGTGGGCCTAGGAAAAAGTGCTGTTGGTAATATACTCAAATTTATTCCAGCAGTGGGGACTGTTGCGGGAGCTGCAATCAATGCAACAGTTGCAAGCACAATTACTGAAACTTTGGGATGGGTGACGGTAAAAATGTTAAATGATGGCGAAGATATTTTTGAGCAGACAATGACATTTAAAGGGCAATTTCAAACATTGTTTAAAGCAGTACAAAATTCGGGCAAAAAAACAAAATAAAAAATACTTGTCAATAAAAGTTGAAAAATGATTCTTCTATTTGACTACGCTACTTTTTGATTCATTATCCTAAACGAGCTTGTAAAGGCAGCGAGTAAGAGATAAAGTAAATATAGACGTATAAAAAATGGAGGGATTTGAACTTGAAAAAGATAATTGTGACCGGTGCTGGAGGCGGACTTGGCAAGGCCATCTGTGAGAGGAGTGTCAATGAAGGCTTGGATGTAATTGCCGTAGACATAAATGCCGCCTCTCTCAAGGAACTTGAACAGTTGCCAAATTGTCAAACTAGCATCCTTGATATTAGTCATTATAATGATACACAACAATTTTTTAATCAGTTAAAAGATGATCCTACTATAATTGGACTAGTGAATAATGCAGGTATTTACAAAGGGAAAAGTCTTCTGGATTATAATGAAGCAATGATGGATACTGTTTTAAATGTTAATATTAAGGGACCAACGATCTGCTCAAAATTTTTTATAGAAAATCTGCAATTGAATAATTAAAAAGGGAAAGATCATCAATATATCTTCTATTTCGGGACAAGAAGGCAGTTCAGATGCGCTATACGGTTTATCCAAAGCAGCGATTATCGGGTTAACAAAGAGTTTAGCACTACGTTTTTTTGAAACTGTTTTGGTCAATACTGTTGCGCCAACGATGATCGAGACAAAAATGATGGAAAAAATTCCTACATGGCGAAAAGAAGAATATTACGCTCATCATCTGATTAAAGAAGCAGTATCAGCAAATGATGTGGCAAATACTGCGAATTTCTTACTATCAGATGAGAGTAATCATTATACTGGAGCTACTTTTGATTTGAATAATGGTGGTTATTTAAGGTGAATGAAAATAGGATAGTGCTTCTAACTTCACAGGGAGGAGAAAGGACTTACTGATTCGTATAAAAAAGATTGAGTTCAAACTGACGAATTCAGAAACGCTAAAACCAAAAAGGAGCTCTTTTTATGAAACAATCGATTGTTCACATTGCTTTAGTCGTTGATGATTATGACGAGGCAATTGCTTTTTATACTCAAAAACTTCATTTTACTTTGATAGAGGACACGTATCAACCAGAGCAAGGAAAAAGATGGGTGGTAATAGCACCACCAAATTCAAAAGGTACAACTATTTTATTAGCAAGAGCATCGAAACCGATTCAGCATGAGTTTATTGGCAATCAAGCAGGTGGCCGAGTATTTCTATTTTTAGCTACGGATGATTTTTATAGAGATTATACTCACATGGTTGCAAACCAAATCGAGTTTGTTAGAGAACCTAAAGAGGCTGACTATGGAATCGTGGCCGTGTTTAAAGATCTTTATGGTAATTTATGGGATTTAGTCCAGTTTGATGAAGATCATCCTATGAGTGAACGATTATAAGGTGATAACTAAGTTTATTTCTTTAAGAGGGGGAAAAGATGATTAAAAATAATGGTGATTCTATAGCAATTGGTATTTGTTTAGGTGTAGCATTTGGTTTGATTTTCGATAATTTAGCTTTAGGAATAGCCTTGGGTGTAGCCATAGGAGCTGCTGGAATTTTTGACAGCAAGAAAAAAGCGAAAAATAAAGGAGCCAAAAAGGATTGAAATGAAAAAACTACATTTTAAAAAGATGCTACCTTTTTTTAGAAAACGTAGAAATTTTCTAAACCTTTCTATAGTATTAATTGCAATTTCCATTTTTAGCGGTTGTGGAAATAATAAAAATGAGAGAGCAATTAATGGGGCTAGCACTGATACTAGTCTAAAAGATACAGCAAAGATTTCTACATCAAGTTCAACATTCGATAGTAATTCAAAGCAAGAAGCAGGAATAAAAAGTGAAGCTACCGCACAATTAGAATTAAATTATGAAGATTCACAAATAGAGTACGCTCGAGTAATTGCTAATCTAGGCGTTGGGAACAAAATAGGATACACGATCGAGAGGGTTAGAAGCAATCAAATAACATTTAATACATCGGTATCAGATGTGTATAAAAGCATCCACATTCAAGAACTAGGTTCTGAGGATAGATATATATATATTATTTGCCTTTAGGGGATGGTTTTATAGAACATTATGGCATGAAAAAATATCCCTCTGCTCCAACTACATCACCTGCTAAGGTTTATTTAAAAACTGATTATGACGATATTGCTTTAGCTCTGTTAGAAAACCAAAAGGATATCTCTGATAATGATTTAAATATTGAAGCGATAAACAATGGCGATTTCACTTCGTTGATCGGAACCTGGAAAAACTGTAAGAATGATGTTTTAATCATAAATACTGACGGTACAACCAATATGGCGTTTGTAGTTCATGGGGTACCGGAATCTGATAAAACAAGTAAGGTTCCATTTGCAAGTTTAAGCGCAGGTGGTCCTGGTGGTGCAGCACTTGGTCTGTATAAAATAGGGTTCAAAAATCCGGATGGTGATAGTTCAGATAGTACGAAACCTAGGTTAATAATCACACAGCAAGGTGGAAACTATTCTTCAGATAGTTATTATTACAGACAATAAATTAGATAGAATCAATTTAAAAAAAGCTGATTATAGAAATATAAAGTAGAGGTAAGCGTTTAGGCCCGAGAATAAGTCAGTATTCACGAAAATTGTTCTTCGAATTTTTGTGAGTGCTGGCTTATTTCAGGAGCCTTCAACACTTAATGCTTCAGCACTTAGAAAATGAAGGAAGCACGTGTTTTTCAGTGCGCATCGCCGAATCACTTCCAAAAAAGCAGCTAAAATCCTTTTACTTTCAAACCTTTTAAACTAAGACTAAAAAAAACTTCTGTTTTGTAGTATAATTTTCAAGGATAGAGGAAAGGCGGGGAAGTCAATGAGAAAGAAACAAACATACGCAGTAGTGGATCTAGAGACGACGGGAACCGATCCAAAGGTAGATCGGATTATCCAGTTTGGCTGTGTGTTGATCCAAGAAGGAAAAATCATTTCCCGTTTTGCTACTGACATCAACCCCAATCAGGCCATTTCCAAACAGATTCAGCAGTTGACAGGTATTAGTAATAGCCGTGTACAAAAGGCGCCTTATTTTGAGGATGTGGCACTAACGATCTATAACTTATTAGCTGATACGGTATTTGTGGCACATAATATCTTTTTTGATTATTCATTTTTAGCGCAAGAATTGACCCGTTGTGGTACACCAAAATTGCAGATTCCAGGTATTGATACGGTGGAGTTGGCTCAGATTTTTTTACCGACAGAAAAGAGTTTTCGTTTAGGGGATTTGTCTGAGAGTTTAGGTTTAGTACATGATAATCCTCATCAAGCGGATAGTGATGCACAAGTGACGGCTGAACTATTACTATTGATCGAAGCAAAAATGCGCCGCTTACCATTAATTACAATGGAAGTAATCGATCGCTTAAGTCAACAAACAGGTATGGATACTAGCTCTTATATCCATGATATATATGAAGAAATGAAACAAGATATTCAACCTTTGGCAAAAGAGCAACATGTTGTTTCTGGCATTGCGTTAAGAAGAAAAGAAGTTCCGCTTTATGAAGAAAAGTTATATGAACATGCCGTTTTTCCTCATAAGAAAAAAGCCAAAGAAAAACTTTTTAAAGATAAGATCGTTTATCGTTCAGAACAAAGTCGTATGATGAACTTAGTCTATGAGCATTTTACAACTGCTGAAAACAAAAATTTATTTATTGAAGCAGCGACGGGAACGGGAAAAACGCTGGGCTTTTTATTTCCATTAAGTTATCTGGCTACACCAGATAATCCAGTTATTATCAGCACGGTTTCGATCGTCCTGCAAAATCAATTGATAGAAAAAGATATTCCTTTAGCAAATCAAATTTGTCCTAAATCACTCAATGCTACGATCATTAAAAGTCATCGTCATTATCTAGATTTACAGCGGTTTAAGGATACTTTGAAAAACCCTTTGCAGCAAAAGCAATATGCTCTATATCAAATGGGTGTCTTAGTTTGGTTGGTGGATACAGAAACAGGTGACCTTGATGAGTTGCAATTAACGAATTTTAATCATGTTTTTTGGCGGGACGTTGCCCATCGTGGGATTGATTTTTTATCTAATCATGATCCCTTGTATCAGGAAGACTTTGTTCATTTTCTTTATAAGAAGGTCAGACAAAGCAATGTATTGATTGTCAATCATGCCTTTTTGGCACAAGAAACACTAAGGGAAGTCCCACTTTTACCTAAAAGTGCTTATTTGATTATTGATGAAGCACATCATTTGCCCGATATTGCTGGGAAGATTGCAAATCGTCAATTTAATTATACTTCGTTCAAAAAACAAACAAGCTTATATTTAGAGGAAGAACAGTTGTTTGATCAAGTTAACCAAATTTTTGAAAAGAAAACGCAAGAACAACGATTATTGCGTATTTATACGAAAGCCTTGAATGATTTAGTAGAAGAATTTAGTGATTTGTTTTACGAAATAAATCAGTTATTTCCAAAAGCTAAACAGCAGCATATAGAATCCAATCTGTTGACTAAGCCTGTATTCGATCATTTGTCGTTAAATGGTGAGACTTCAATTCAAAAAATTGACATCCTTTTGACCGAGATGCAAGAAATTCAAGCGCGATTGCAGCAGTCGATCGTAAATCAATTGGAAAAATTTACTACCTCTCAACGCATTATATTTGTTAGTTTACTACAATTCTTTGAGCGGATCGTGTTTCTTTATGACTGTTTTGATATCTATGTCAACGAATGGCAGCCACGCTGGATCAAGGAGTATAGCACTACCCCGCAAGGCTATGCGTTACTTTCAATCAATGATTTAGATGCTAGTATTTTGCCAGAGACGACTTGGTATAGTCGTTATGAACGAATCTTATATACTGGTGGAACCTTGAAATTTGGGCATGATAAAAAATATTTGCCGCATAAATTAGGGTTGTCGGATGTCTTATTTAAAACATTGCCTGATCCTTATAATTATGAAGAAAATGCCCGTTTATTTATTCCTACAGAAGCAATTGCAATCAGTCAGGCTGATGCGGCAGAGTTTTCAGGATATATTGCTGAAGTGATCGAAGCATTATCACAGCACCAAGACCGCTCTGTGTTGGTTTTGTTTACGTCACATGAAATTTTATCTAGTGTGTATTATCGTTTACATCCACAATTTCTAAATGCTGGTAGAGAACTTTTAGCTCAAGGAATCAGCGGTAGCCGAGAAAAAATTCTGAAACGTTTTGCCCATTCAAAAAATAGTATTTTATTAGGTGCTGACAGTTTTTGGGAGGGTGTCGATCTACCAGGTGAAGCATTGTCACTTTTGATCGTAACTCGTTTGCCATTTGAAAATCCTAAGAGGCCTTTTGTGAAAGCTCGTTATGATTATCTTGAAGAAAAAGGCATTAATCCTTTTGCCCATGAAGCTTTGCCGAAAGCTTCTTTACGTTTACGCCAGGCTCTGGGCCGTTTGATTCGATCTGACGGTGATAAAGGTGCTTTAGTCGTGTTGGATAGACGATTGATAACGGCTAAATATGGAAAACGTATGTTAAAAGCCTTACCTAAAGATCTACCGGTAAAGGAAGCTGCTCTAAGCGACATCATTTCAGAGCTAAATGAATTTTTAAAATAATAAATTTAGCAACTATACTATTAAAATGAACTGATTTTCTGCTATAATAGTAGCCAGTAAGTTTGGAAAGGGCGAGACGATTGCAAGAACAAGAAGAACGAAATGAAACAAGAAAAACCAAGATTCTTTTAAGTATAATCGCAATTTTATTAGCGATTATCGTAATGATTGCTATTTTTTATGTTCGCTCAACACATCCAAGAACACAAGCGAAAAAAGAAGCAACTGAAATCGCAAAAGAGTATGCACATTTAAACACAGTTGATAACTTTTATTGGTTTACCAGAAAAGAAACGTATTTCAGTGTAACTGGTAAAGATGATAAAGGGGAAGAACTAGTGGTGATCATTCCTAAATCAGGAGAAAAAGTCACCGTTTTAAATCAAAAAGACGGCCAGAACGAAAGTCAGATCCGCCAAGTTGTTGAAACAAAGTACAAAGAAAAAAATATTCAAAAAATTAGTTTAGGGTTATACAATGCTCAGCCAACTTGGGAGATCGTTACAAAAAACGATGATGAACTATTAAGTTATTACCTCCTATCGTTTGCAAATGCTGAAGAAGTCATGATTATTAAAAATGTCTGACGAGACAAGCTTATGAGAATTATTTGACCAGAATTCAGCCACGAATAACTATTTTAAATCCTTGATGAAACAAGGCTAAAAAATGAATGGAGTGGAAGTATGGATATATCAAAACGCGCACAAAAATTAGAACCTTCTGTTACATTAGCGGCAGCGGCGAAAGCGAATGCGCTAAAAGCTTGTGGCAAAGATATTTTAAGTTTAACGGTTGGAGAACCTGATTTCACTACGCCTAAAAATATACAACAGGCAGCAATCCAAGCCATCGAAAGTGGCAAAGCCAATTATTATACACCGTCAGCCGGAATCAAAGAATTAAGAGAAGCGGTTGTACAGCACATTGAGACTTACTATCAATTGAATTATCAAGCAAACAACGTAATCATAACAGATGGCGCAAAATTTGCTTTATATCTGCTTTTTCAAGCGGTCCTGAATCCCAAAGACGAAGTAATCATTCCTGTTCCTTATTGGGTAAGCTATGGAGAGCAGGTTAAACTTGCGGAAGGAGTCCCTGTTTTTATTCCTTGTGCACAGGAAAATGAATTTAAAGTCACTGTAGCACAATTGGAAGCAGCTAAAACGGCAAAAACCAAGTTATTGATTTTAAATTCTCCTTCTAATCCAACTGGAATGATTTATTCTGAAGCCGAATTGCGTAACATTGGTGAGTGGGCTGTAGCAAATGATGTGTTGATTGTATCAGATGATATTTATGGCAGACTCGTCTATAATGGAGCAGTCTTTACCCCGATGGCATCTTTGTCACCAGCGATCCAAAAACAAACAATAATCATTAATGGCGTCTCTAAAAGCTACGCCATGACTGGCTGGCGTATTGGTTACGCGGTAGGTGATGAAACAATTATTTCAGCAATGAACGATATTGCCTCGCAATCTACTAGTAATCCTACTGCTGTTAGTCAATATGCAGCACTTGAAGCCTTAAGGGGTGAACAAGATACAGTAGAGTCAATGAGACAAGCGTTTGAAGCACGTTTAAATGAAATTTATCCGATATTTGCTGCATTGCCAGGCTTTAAATTAGAAAAGCCACACGGCGCATTTTATCTGTTTCCAAATATCAAAGAAACGTTAACGATGTGTGGCTATAGCGATGTTACAAAATGGGTCGATGACTTGTTATCAGAAGGGGAAGTTGCACTTGTCACAGGGGCAGGTTTTGGTGCTCCAGAAAATGTTCGGATCAGTTATGCAACAGATTTAGAAACATTAAAAGAAGCAGCGAAACGTATCCGAGCATTTATTGAGAAAAAAACAGCAAAATAAACACTACTTAATTCGGGATAGGTAAAAGACTAAATGAATGGAGAGACGATCGTGGAACAAATTCAAATTATCGATTCAAAAAATCATGTGGGAGAAACAGTAAAAATAGGGGCTTGGATCGCTAACAAACGTTCAAGCGGAAAAATTGCTTTTCTACAATTACGTGATGGAACAGCTTATTTTCAAGGAATTGTTGTGAAAAGTGAGGTTCCAGAAGAAGTTTTCCAGTTAGCGAAAGGCTTGACACAAGAAACATCTGTCTGGATCACTGGAGAAATTAGAGAAGACAGCCGTTCAAAATTTGGTTATGAAATCGGTGTAACAGGGATCGAAGTGATCTGCGAAAGTCATGATTACCCAATCACGCCTAAAGAACACGGAACCGACTTTTTGATGGATCACCGTCATTTATGGTTACGCTCTTCACGTCAGCATGCGATCATGCAAATCCGTAACGAGATCATTCGTGCAACCTACGAATTTTTCAATAACAATAACTTTGTTAAAATCGATCCGCCGATTTTAACAGCTAGTACAGCAGAGGGTACGACCGACTTGTTTGAAACAAATTATTTTGATCAAAAAGCGTACCTGTCTCAAAGTGGACAATTGTACATGGAAGCGGCAGCTTTAGCTTTTGGTAAAGTCTTCTCCTTTGGACCGACTTTTAGAGCGGAAAAATCAAAGACTCGTCGTCACTTGATTGAGTTTTGGATGATTGAACCAGAGATGGCTTTCATGCATCAAGAAGAGAGTTTAGAAGTGCAAGAACAATACGTAGCGTTCCTTGTTCAAAGTGTATTAGACAATTGTGATCATGCTTTGGATGTTTTAGAACGTGATAGAGAAGTCTTGAAAAAATATACACAATTGCCATTCCCACGTATTTCATATGATGAAGCAGTTGAATTATTGAAGAAAAATGGCTTTGATGATATTGAGTGGGGCGATGATTTTGGTTCACCGCATGAAACGTTTATCGCAAACTCATTTGATCGTCCAGTGTTTATCTTAAATTATCCAAAAGCAATCAAGGCCTTCTACATGAAACCACATCCTACTCGTGATGATGTTGTGATTTGTGCGGACATGATCGCACCAGAAGGATACGGTGAAATCATCGGAGGTTCTGAACGAGCGATCGATCATGATTACTTATTAGAACAAATCCGCAACCATAATCTAGATGAAAAAGAATACTCATGGTATTTAGATTTACGCCGTTATGGTTCAGTGCCTCATTCTGGGTTTGGTTTAGGCTTAGAACGCACAGTAACTTGGTTAGCTGGAATCGAACATGTTCGTGAAGCAAGCCCATTCCCACGTTTGTTAAACCGTATTTATCCATAAAAATAGTCATTCAGTTAGTCGTTGGAAGAAGCATTCTGCTTTACTCCAGCGACTAATTTTATGAAAAATACCATGTTGAAAAAAATAACCCCAAGAAAACAGGAAAAAATAAGGCAAATTGTTTAGAATTCTGTTTTTTTATGGTAAAATTGACAGAAAGTAGATTAAAGGAATGACTCGAATGGAAAACCCAACACAAGTTAAAAGAAAACATTTTCGTTTTCCAGCCTATGATGATGAATTAGGTGTAAAACTAGTTTCTGAAAATAAACGAACATTGTTTCAAGAAGAACCAATGCTCGCTAAACAATCAGCAAAAGTACAACAAAGTGCACCAGTGATTGATCCAATCACAGTTCAACCAGTATTACAGAAACAACCAACACAAACGAATAATCAGCATGTTTCACATAGCCAAGAACAAGTCGCAGAATTAGCACGCCATAAATCCAACTTGCCGAATTATATGATGACGCATAACAAGCCAACATCACCAAAACAAAAAACAAATTTATTTGGCAATATGCCAAAAAGAACCTCTTTTGGTTTTGGTTCTCAGCAAACACCGAATAAAAATAAGGCGGCCTTTTCAAAAGATTTCACTTATGATACTCGTTCTTATTTTGTACCCAAGTATATTCCAGCTTCTGTAATTCCAGAAGAAAAAGCGCCTGTTTTGACAGAGCAAGAATTAGCGGAAGCGATGAAAAAAGATAAAAATTCTTATTTGCTTTTCGATGATGAACCAGCAGCATTTCAAGCGATAGGAAATGAAGACCCAACGGTTCAAAAATTCAACATTCCTAAAGGCACACCAGAAATTCCTGTGACAAGACGCCAATATCAACAAATCAAGCCTGATATGGAACGATTTGGTAAAGAAGAAGACCTTAGTCACGCATTGCCACGCTCTAGAAAAGAGCTGAAAACTGCAAAAGAGAATGCGAAAAGTCAGACAGCTTATGGTCAAAAAGTAGCCGAAGCAGAGCAGGAAAAAAAGAAAGGGATTTTAGACAAATCCTTAAGTGGTATAATTGAAGATTCAAGTATGGAGCTTGAAAACAGTAAGTACTTTAATTAAAACAAACTCTGAGACAAAACGAAATCTGGTTTTGTCTCAGCTTTTTACTGTGAATCACAGCTTTTAAAACGGCTGAGTTAGCTATTTTCATGCAAGTCCAAAACGAAAAATGACTGTTATTTTTCAAGGGAAAAGCATCTGTCTAGTCGTTTTTTAGTTGATTATTTCACAATTATGTACGATAATGGATAGCATATGCTTAAAAAAAATTTAAAAAAGCTACGTTTTATATAGAGTTTAAGAGAAGAGGATTAAAATGAGCAATCAAGAACATAAATTACATCATTTTGTTGGGATCAAAGGATCAGGCATGAGTTCATTGGCCCTTGTGTTATTTGAAAAAGGCTACCAAGTGCAAGGCTCAGATGTAGAAGAGTACTTCTTTACGCAACGTGACTTAGAAAAAGCGGGCATCACTATTTTGCCTTTTAATGCAGATAATATAACCAAAGATATGATCGTCATTGCGGGAAATGCTTTCCCAGACTCGCACGAAGAATTAGTTCGTGCCAAAGAATTAGGGGCTGAAATCATTCGTTATCATGATTTTATTAGTCGCTTTATTCAACCGTATACAAGTATTGCTGTAACTGGTTCCCACGGAAAAACAAGTACAACTGGTTTACTTTCTCATATCTTGACAGGGCTTGCACCAACGAGCTATTTGATTGGTGACGGAACTGGACATGGCGACCCTAACGCTGAATTTTTTGCTTTTGAAGCTTGTGAATACCGCCGTCATTTTCTAGCTTATTCGCCAGATTATGCGATCATGACAAATATTGATTTTGATCATCCAGACTATTTTAAGAGCATTGAAGATGTTTTCTCTGCGTTTCAAACGATGGCTGAACAAGTCAAAAAAGGGATATTTGCTTATGGCGAGGACAAATATTTACGCCAATTGAAAACAAATGTTCCCGTTTATTATTATGGCTTAGCAGCAGATGATGATATCCAAGCAAAAAATATCCAACGCACAACAGAAGGCTCTTCTTTTGATGTGTATCATAATGAAGACTTAGTTGGACACTTTGTATTGCCTGCTTTTGGTCAACATAATATTATGAATGCTTTAGGTGTGATTGCTGTAGCATACTTTGAAAAATTAGATATGAAAAAAGTTGCAGAAGAAATGTTGACGTTTGAAGGGGTTAAACGCCGTTTCACAGAGAAAAAAGTTTCTGATATGATCATTGTGGATGACTATGCGCATCACCCAACAGAAATCACAGCAACTATCGATGGTGCTCGTCAAAAATATCCTGAAAAAGAAATCATTGCCGTTTTTCAACCTCATACATTTACACGGACAATTGCGTTGATGGATGAGTTTGCTGAAGCCTTAGATTTAGCCGACGCGGTTTATCTTTGTGATATTTTTGGTTCAGCTAGAGAACAACAAGGCGATGTCAAAATTGAAGATCTAGGCAATAAAATCCAAAAAGGTGGACAAGTTATTAAAGAAGAAAACGTGTCGCCATTATTAGACCATGAAAATGCTGTAATGGTCTTCATGGGTGCTGGGGATGTTCAAAAATTTGAACAAGCATATGAAACGTTACTAAGTAATACAACTAGAAATGTGTTGTAAAAATAAAATCAATAAAATGTGAAGAAGGAATTTCAACAACTCATTGTGATGATTTGTTGAAGCTCCTTCTTTTTAACTTGCCTTTTATCGTCATTTTGGTACAATTATCTTATCATTAGTGGAGGTGTACTAATTTGAATATCGGAAAACCGAGAAAATTAGGCAAAACCATCGAAGATATTGAGGAAGGCGATTCGCTGTCTTTAACCGAATCGATCGAAGATAAAGATTTACTTCTTTATTTGGGCTTAACAAACGATGCCAATCCCTTATATATCCAACATGATTATGCCCAAAAAACAGAATATGGCAAACCAATCGTACCATCGATCATGTTGATGGGAATCATTACTAGTGCTATTTCAAAGCATTTACCTGGACCAGGTTCTCATGTGGTCAATTTTTCAGTGAACTTTGTAGAGCCAGTTTTTCATTATGAAACATTGACGTTTCAGTTTGAAGTGATCAAGGTAGATAAGATGAAAGATGTTGTAACGATTTCGATTGAAGCTGTTAATGAAGAAGAAAATCGTGTACTTGATGCGGTCGTAATGGTGCAACCCCCTCAAGTAACGTTAGCAGATTTAGAGCAGAAAGAAGGAGATATGAATGAATAATGGAGTAGTAGAAAATGTTGGTTTAAATAAGTTTTATTCAAAAATTTATGCATTTTTAGCGATAGGAATCGGGATCAGCGCAATCGTATCTTATTTAGTATTAAACGTATTTTTCTTTGAAATCGTTATGTTTTTATATCAGTATCCCTTTGCATTTTATGGGATTTGGATTGCGGAACTTGTTTTAGTTGTCTTTTTAGGCTTTAAAGCAATGAAAAATCCGACACTGGCAATTAGTGGTTTTATCTTGTATTCCGTTTTAAATGGTATTACATTAGCGGTTACTTTAGCAATGTATACAGAGGGAACTGTTGTAACGGCGTTTGTTAGTGCGGCTGCTACATTTGGCGGCATGTCGTTGATTGGAATCTTTACTAAAAGAGATCTATCAGCAATGGGGCACGCGGCCTATAGTGCTTTAATTGGCTTGATCATCGCGATCTTCCTAAATGCATTTATCCTGAAAAGTGAACCAGTTGATTACTTGATTTCAATTTTGATGGTGATTATCTTTGCTGGTATTACAGCTTATGATAACCAAAAAATCCGTACATTATATACTCAAACGGGTGGACAACCAGGAACCGGTATTGCTGTTTTTATGGCTTTACAATTATATCTTGATTTTATCAATTTATTCTTGGCTTTCTTACGTATTTTTGGTAAAAATAACTAATTTTTAATACTGTTTAAGCATCCAGATTTTTTCTGGATGCTTTTTTTGTCCTAACAGTATATAAATGCATTATTAGTTGTTCCTTGAAATATGTTGTGTATAAAAATACAAAAAAACCTTTTTTATGATATAAAATCCATTGACTATCTGATCGCTTTGATTTATACTTTTATGAAATTAGAGAAATACTTCGCTTAAATTAGTATTGATTGAGTATGTACGGGAAGGTGTTAGTTATGGGAAATGAGATAAAGGTACCGAAAGGCTTTAAATTTTACGGAACGCACGTTGGTATCAAGAAAAAACGAAAAGATTTTGGTTTGATTGTTGCAGATAAGGTCTGTCATGCTGCAGCAGTTTTTACAAAAAATACATTTTGCGGTGAGTGTATCCCGATCGGAAAAGAACATATAAGCAATGCTGAACTACAAGCCGTTGTAGTAACTAGCGGTATCGCTAATGTTGCCACTGGCAAAGTGGGCAGAGAAAATGAATATAGAATCATGGAGTGCTTAGCCAATAAATTACAGGTCGAGAAGGAAAATATTCTGCCTTCTTCGACAGGTTTGATTGGACCACAGTTACCAATCGATTTAATTGAAAATTTTTTGAAAACAGAGTCAATCGAGATGAAAGAGAACTATGAAGATTTTGCTCAGGCAATTTTGACAACTGATCAACAGATGAAAGTTCGTAGTCTAAAAGTTGGCGATGCAACACTTTTGGGGATCGTCAAAGGCTCAGGGATGATCGAACCAAATATGGCGACGATGTTAGCCTATGTTTTGACCGATGCCAAAATAGCGAAAGAAGCAATTTATCCTATGCTGAAAACGGCTGTGGATCAATCCTTTAATACAATCAGCATCGATTCAGATACTAGCACTAGTGATACAGTTGCTCTGTTGGCTAGCAATCACTATGAAGTGGACCAAATAGCATTTCAAACCGGTCTAAATCAACTCTGTAAGGATTTGGCCCTAGCGGTTGTCAAGGATGCTGAAGGTGCTACAAAGACGATGTTCGTCACTGTGAAAAATGCTGTAAGTCAGGAGCAAGCAAAAAACGCTGGAAAGTCGATCATTAATTCACCACTAGTTAAGACAGCACTATTCGGAAATGATCCAAACTGGGGTAGAATTGCGATGGCTCTCGGAAAAACGGAAGGATTGATTTTTGACCAGAATAAAGTCGCAGTCTATTATGGACAATATCCGATTTTTTCAAATAATAATGAGGAAAAACAAAATATTAGTCAAATATTAGCGTATATTGAACAAAACGAAGATATTTATTTAACAGTTGATTTACATCAAGGAACTGAGCAGTTTGAAGTGATTGGCTGTGATTTAAGCTATGAGTATGTCAAAATAAATAGTGATTATTCGTCTTAACCTATATCTGTTTCAATTGTATAGTCTTATAACATAAAAGTGGAATGGGAAAATAGCTCATTCCACTTTTAATTTGCGAATGTATGTTCTATAATAAGGAGTGATAGGTGGGGTTGAATATGCAGAATACGCAAAGAATCGCAGTCCGCAGATTAGTGGAATTTATTTTACGCAGAGGTAGTATTGATGCTAGACACACAAGTGAACATACAGCATTAGAAGGAGCTAAGATCCATCGTAAGCTTCAGAAAGCTGCTAGTGAGAATTATCAAAAAGAAGTCAAACTGGCGATCGACATAGAATTAAACCAACAAACGTACATAATTGAAGGCCGGGCCGATGGTATTTTTATGGATGCTGAGAATAGAACCGTTATCGATGAAATCAAAACGTCAGAGCCAGCATTTTCTGAATTACTGGAAGAACAGATCGAGATGTATTGGTATCAAGTGATGTGTTATGGGCATATATACTGCCAACAAGAGAACTTAGCAGCAATCACTTTACAGTTGACGTATTATCAAACGACGACGAAAGAAATCACGAGGCAAGAAAAAGATTTTACCAAAGCAGAATTAAAAGATTTTTTTGACGACTTAACGCAAAAATATGAACAATGGCTGATTTTTAGAGCCAATTGGCGTAAACTACGAAATCGCTCACTTCAACAGTTGACTTTTCCTTATGGAGAGTATCGAGCAGGTCAAAGAGAGCTAGCTGTTGCCGTTTATAAAACGATTTTAAGTGATCAGCGACTCTTTGTTGAGGCACCAACTGGAACAGGAAAGACAATTTCGACTTTGTTTCCGACGCTGAAGGCAATTGGAGAAGAACAAGCGGAAAGAGTTTTTTATTTGACCGCTAAAACCATCACTCGTCAAGTAGCTGAAGATGCAGTAGAAGCGATGAAACAAAAAGAGCTCCAGTTAAAGAGTGTGACAGTAACCGCAAAAGATAAAATTTGTTTTTTGACAGAAAGAAATTGTACACCAGAGGCTTGTCCATTTGCCAACGGTTATTATGATCGTTTGAATGAAGGCCTATGGGATTTGTTGAATCATGAGAGTCAGTTTACGCGGGATGTGATCGAAGTCTATGCACGTAAACACACGTTATGTCCCTTTGAACTGTCGTTAGATGTCAGTTTGTGGTGTGATTTAGTTATTTGCGATTATAATTATTTATTTGATCCTGTTGTCTATTTAAGGCGTTTCTTTGAAGAGCAATCAGAAGTGAAAGAGAATATTTTTCTAGTGGATGAGGCTCATAATCTAGTCAATCGCTCGCGGGAAATGTATTCAGCAGTTTTATCAAAAAGTAAGATTTCCGCCTTGAAAGAAACTCTTGATAAAAAACAAAACAAGCTAATCCGAGTACTTAACAAAGTAGAAAAAGAATTTGACAAAATAAAACAGGTCTGTGAGGAAGAAGGCAAAGAGTTTATCCATCAAAATGCGCCAATTGATTCTCTAGTTAAAGTCGCGTATTCTTTAGCGGAAAAAATCAAAGAGTGGCTTCCAGAAAATCAAGAGCATACGAATGTAGAGCAAATCTTGTCTGTTTATTTTGATGTACTGAATTATACTAGAATCAGTGAAGGATACGATAATCATTATTGTACCTATGTCAATTGTCAGAATTATGATATTATAGTTAAACAATTTTGTATCGACCCAAGTTATCTTTTGCAGCAAAAACTTGATAAAGGCAAAGCAAGCATTTTGTTTTCGGCCAGTTTAACACCATTGGATTATTACCAAGAAATACTAGGTGGAAGAGAGGATAGCTTACGTTATCGGATTCCTAGTCCTTTTCCGAAAGAAAATCAACTATTAGTAATCGAAAACTATATTCAAACAACATATAAAGAACGTGAAAATAGCTATGAAAAGATCGTTACAAGTTTGACTAATATGATCCAACAAAAAGCGGGCAATTATTTTGTATTTTTTCCATCATATTCATACATGGATATCATTTATGAACTGTTTCGCCAAAAAAATCCTCATATTAAGACAAAGATTCAAGCAAGTATGATGAATGAAGGCGAACGAGAAGCCTTTCTAGCTGAGTTTGTTATAGATCCTAAAGAAACGTTAGTTGGTTTTTGTGTCTTAGGAGGTATTTTTTCTGAAGGAGTTGATCTAAAAGGTAGCCGCTTAATCGGAACTGCGATTGTTGGAGTCGGCCTGCCACAGATCAATCATGAGCAAGAATTGATCAAGGGCTATTATGATCAGGAAAAAAATCAGGGATTTCAATTTGCTTACCAAATTCCTGGGATGAATAAAGTCTTACAAGCTGCAGGTCGAGTGATTAGAGATACCGCTGACCAAGGAATTGTTTTGCTTTTAGATCAACGCTTTTCAACCGCAGCTGTTCAGCGTTTTTTCCCGCCACATTGGAATCAGGTGCAGACCTCCTTTTCAACGGAACGAACAAAGCAGCTGTTACAACAATTTTGGCAATCAAATTGAACAGATGATGGTAGGAAAAAATAGCTCTTACTGGTATACTAGAACAAGAATTGAACTGTAAATAGCATGATTAAAAAAAGCCGAAGTGTTGATTGTCGGCTCTTTTTTGAGCGTAAATAGGAAAGAATGAGTGAAATAAAAGCATGATAGGGAGACGAAAAATGAAAACAATCCTAGTAATACATACAGGTGGCACGATTTCGATGTCAAAAGAAGTAGATGGAAATGTGACGACAAACAGCATGAATCCATTGCTTGACCAAGAAGAATTATTAGCTGGAAAAGTAAACTTAGTCGTTGAACCGATCTTCAACATTCCTTCTCCTCATATGACATTAGAACGAATGTTAGAGTTAAAGCAACGAATTCAAAAAGCATATACAGAAAATATTGATGGTGTGGTCATCACCCATGGAACAGATACCTTGGAAGAGACTGCCTACTTTTTAGATATTACGTTGGAAAATAAAATCCCAGTTGTTTTGACAGGTGCGATGCGTTCAAGCAATGAAATTGGAACAGATGGGTTGTATAACTTTATTAGTGCTGTTTGGACAGCGTGTTCTGATGAGTCATACGGTAAAGGCGTGCTCGTTGTGATGAATGATGAAATCCATACGGCTCGTTATGTAACGAAAACCCATACGACCAATGTTGCGACATTTCGGACGCCGACTTTTGGTCCAATCGGTATGATTGCCAAAGAACGAACGTTTTTTGCAAGTGAAGTATGTCGACAAGAAGTGTGTGATATTCAAAAAGTATCAGGTGAAGTTTATGTGATCAAAGCATACGCTGGTATGAATGGTAGTTTATTTGACTTGGTAGACAATGCCCAAACAGATGGCATTGTGATCGAAGCGTTAGGAGCTGGCAATCTTCCGCCAGAAACGTTACCAGCACTCGAAAGATTGCTGGCAAGAAAAATTCCGATTGTTTTAGTTTCACGCTGTTCTAACGGAATCGCTGAGGATATTTATGATTATGAAGGCGGCGGTGTTAACTTAAAGAAAATGGGGATTGTTTTTTCTAGAGGATTAAATGGACCCAAAGCTCGGATTCGTTTGATTGTTGGCTTAAACAGTGGGAAAGATCTGCACGAATTATTTGATTTTTTAAGCGAATAAAATAAATCAAAAGAGTATAACGAGCAGGGAAGAGAATCGCTTCAGCTCGTTATACTCTTTTAATTAACGGAAATTGGTAAATTGTAGTTCTACTGGTAAATCTAGATTTCTAAGTAAAGTAATCACTTTTTGTAAATCATCACGGCTTTTTCCAGTGACTCTGATTTGATCTTCTTGGATTTGTGATTTCACTTTGATACCAGAATTTTTGATTGCCACATTGATTTTTTTTGCGTTATCTTTATCGATTCCGCTGATTAAATCACCATATTGACGTGCAGAACCACCAAGAGCTTTTTCACTTGTCGAGAAGTGAATGTTTTTAATCGGAACGGCTCGTTTGACTAATTTGCTGAATAAGACATCTTTTACTTGCTCGATTTTATAGTCGTCCTCTGCAACCACTACTAATTTATTATTTTCTAACTTGATATCTGCAATCGAACCTTTAAAGTCAAACCGGTTTTTAATTTCTTTTAGTGCGATCTGAATCGAGTTTTTGACTTCTTCCATGTTCATTTCAGATGTTACATCAAAGCTTGCTTCTTTTGCTGCCATATGCAAATCTCCTCTCACTATTTCTTACTTTTATAGTACCATTAAATAGGTAAGAAACAAGTCTAAATCATCGTTTGATGTAAAAACAGCGTAAGAAACAAAAATTGATCATAATAGCAATGAAAAAGAATAAAATAATCCTCATTTTCTGCTTTTTTTCTTTTCTTTTTTTGAGTGAACTGTTATCCTAATTCGAGGGATTTTATGTTAGTAAGTAAAGTATAGGAGCTGGAAAGAGTATTTTAGCTTTTCAGAAGATGGGGAGGTTCTGAATGAGTAAATGGGTTATCACCTATAAACGAAGTGAGACATTGAAAAAGTTTGCTGTGATTTTTGTTACCGGGATTTTAGTAGCAATCAGTTTGAACTTTTTTTTAATTCCGGCAAAGGTCTTTTCTGCTGGAATGAATGGGGTTGCACAAATTATCGCAACACTATTGCATACGCATCTAGGGATTACGATCGATACTGGTCTTTTTATTTTGTTATTAAATATTCCAATTTTTATTTTAGGATTTATGAAATTAGGCAAAGAATCAACAATTTACAGTTTTTTAAATGTAGCATGGGTTTCCTTAACGACTATCTTGATTCCCATCGAAGTGATCACCACAAACCCACTGATGAATGCGATCGCTGGTGGCGTCTTGATTGGTATCGGGGCAGGGCTGTCGCTTAAAATGGGCTTTACAACTGGCGGGATGGATGTGATTTCACTTGTTCTATCCAAAACGACGGGTAAGACAGTAGGCAATTATATGTTTATGCTGAATGGAATCATTGTTGCGATTGCAGGTTTTGTATTTGACTGGGAAAGTGCGTTGTACACGATTATTTCGATTTATTGTATGACCCAAGTAGTTGATACGATCCATACTAGTCATCAAAAAATCACAGCGATGATCGTGACTGTTCAACCAGAAGTTGTGACACAAGCGATTTCAAAACAGATGATTCGAGGAATGACTTTGTTGCAATCTATGGGTGGCTATTCTGGTGTTGAAGGGCGAATGATCATGATGGTCATCACACGTTACGAGTTATATGATCTAGAACAAATTGTTTATGAAGTAGATGAAAATGCTTTTATGAATATTATTCCTACACATTCTGTCTTGGGACGCTTTGCAAATGAAGATGAGCAGCGGATCTTTAAAAGCACAGGCAGTTTTCCAGAAATGAAGAAACATAAGATGAAACAGAAATAGAATAATCAAGCAAAATCACTGACAGTCTAAATTCGATTAGAGTGTTTGGTGATTTTTTTGTTGAAAAAACGTGGTAAATTTCCCAAACATTGACACTTTTTCTCTGGTTATAAACTGACTTCCCTAAAATGCTTCAATCTATTGATAGCGTATTCATCAGATGGTATAAATAACCTGTAAACAACTAAATAGAAAGAAGGTGTTTCACTAGTGATGGAAAAAGTGCAGCGGTTTGGAGGAGCCATGTTTACCCCAGTGTTACTATTTTCATTTTCAGGAATTATGGTAGCGCTTGCGATTATCTTTAAAAATCCGATGATCGTTGGGAGTATTGCCAACGAAGGAACAGTTTGGTATGGGATTTGGTCTGTTTTGGAAAGTGGTGCCTGGACAGTCTTTAATCAAATGGAATTATTATTTGTGATCGGGTTGCCAATTGGCTTAGCTAAAAAAGCGAATGCTCGAGCGGCAATGGAAGCTTTTGTCATCTATCTGACCTGTAATTATTTTATCAGCAGTATGTTGGAGTATTTTGGTTCATTCTTTGGTGTTGACTTTACCCAAGAAGTTGGCGGCGATAGTGGCATGAAGTTGATTGCAGGCATCAAAACATTGGATACAGGAATTATTGGGGCTATTTTTATTTCAGCAATCGTGGTTTGGTTGCATAATCGCTATTTTGACACAAAATTACCAGATTTTTTAGGGATTTTCCAAGGATCTTCTTTGATCGCAATTTTAGGCTTTTTCGCCATGTTGCCTATTGCCTTTTTAATTTGTCTGATCTGGCCAAAAATTCAAATGGGTATTGGTTCAATGCAAACATTTTTAGCAAGTGCTGGCACTTTTGGCGTTTGGTTGTATACGTTTTTAGAAAGAATTTTGATTCCTACAGGGTTACATCATTTTATCTATACACCGTTCGTCTTTGGACCAGCAGTTGTTGAAAATGGGATTACGAAATATTGGATGGCCCATTTAAATGAATATGCGCAAACAACAACACCAATCAAGCAGTTATTCCCACAAGGTGGTTTTGCTTTACATGGAAACTCAAAAATCTTTGCCTCACCTGGGATTGCGGCAGCCTTTTATTTCACAGCTAAACCTGATAAACGGAAAAAAGTCTTAGCGATTTTAATTCCGGTTACCTTAACAGCTGTTTTAGCGGGAATCACGGAACCGTTAGAGTTTACCTTCTTATTTGTAGCGCCACCATTGTTTGTACTACATGCAGTGTTAGCTGCAACAATGGCTGCGACGATGTATTTCTTTGGTGTTGTAGGTGATATGGGTGGTGGTTTCATCGACTTATTGGCAAAAAATTGGATTCCACTATTTGCTAATCACAAAGGGATGATTTTCACTCAGCTGCTGATTGGCTTGTCTTTTACACTGATTTATTTCGTTGTCTTTCGGGCATTGATCTTGAAGTTTAATTTTGCCACACCAGGAAGAGAAGCAGAAGATCAAGAAGTGAAGCTATATAGTAAGAAAGAGTACAAAGAAGCGAAAAAAACGGGTGCTCTGGGTGACATTTCCATTGCTGGTGCGAATCAATATACAGAACAAGCCGCTGTTTATTTAGAGGCGTTTGGCGGGAGTGATAATATCGAAAAAGTGAATAATTGTGCTACCCGTTTGAGGATTACAGTAAAAGACGCAGGGATCGTTTTACCCGATGGCGCCTTTAAAGAAGGTGGCGCCCATGGAGTTGTTCGTAATGGTACGGCTTTTCAAGTCATTGTCGGCTTAGATGTTCCTCAAGTGAGAGAGCAATTTGAAAATTTATTAGCATTAGGCAATCAAAACAAACTAAATGAATAGAATGAAGGAGCTGGATAAGAAATGAAGAAATTTTCGATCGTAATTGCAGGTGGGGGAAGTACATTTACCCCAGGAATCGTGTTAATGTTATTAGATAATTTAGAAAAGTTACCCATTAGACAGATCAAATTTTATGACAATAATCTAGAAAGACAAAAGCAAATTGCAGATGCCTGCGAAATTATCATTAAGGAACAAGCGCCAGACATTGAATTTTTGGTGACAACAGATCCTAAAACAGCGTTTACCGATGTTGATTTTGTAATGGCTCATATTCGTGTTGGACTTTATGCTATGCGGGAAAAAGATGAAAAGATTCCACTGAAATACGGCGTGATCGGTCAAGAAACCTGTGGACCAGGCGGAATTGCTTATGGTATGCGTTCCATTGGTGGAGTATTGGAGTTGATCGACTACATGGAGAAATATTCACCAGATGCCTGGATGTTGAATTACTCAAATCCAGCAGCGATCGTGGCAGAAGCAACGCGGAAGTTACGTCCGGAAAGTAAAATTATCAATATTTGTGACATGCCAGTCGGTATCGAGGAACGCATGGCGAAATCTGTTGGGCTGAGTTCTAGAAAAGAGATGGTTGTACGTTATTATGGTTTGAATCACTTTGGTTGGTGGACAGATATTAGAGATCAAAAGGGCAATGACCTAATGCCGCAAATCAAAGCCCATGTCAAAGAGTATGGTTACTCTTTAAAAGAGGAAGTGGAAGAATCACAACATACCGATGCTAGCTGGATGCATACATTTGCCAAAGCCAAAGAAGTCTATGCAGTGGATCCAACCACTTTACCCAATACGTACTTGAAGTATTACTTTTACCCGCAAGACGAAGTAGCTCAGGCAAACCCAGAATATACACGAGCAAATGAAGTTATGGCTGGACGTGAAAAACATGTTTTTGGTGAATGTAATCGGATCACCAAAGCAGGTACCGCCAAAGGGACGACCTTGGAAGTGGATGAACATGCTTCTTATATTGTCGATTTAGCCAGAGCAATCGCCTATAATACCCATGAAAGAATGTTGTTGATTGTTGAAAACCAAGGTGCTGTCGTCAATTTTGATGAAACTGCTATGGTAGAGGTTCCGTGTATCGTTGGCAGTAACGGACCAGAACCGATTGTTCAAGGAAAGATTCCTCGTTTCCAAAAAGGGCTGATGGAACAACAAGTGGCGGTCGAAAAACTAGTTGTTGAGGCTTGGACAGAAGGCTCGTACCAAAAATTATGGCAAGCGTTAATGTTATCAAGAATTGTGCCAAACGCTCGAATCGCACAAGAAATTTTAGATGATTTAATTGAAGCCAATCAAGCGTTTTGGCCTAAGTTGTCGTAGCAATCGATTAGTATCGTTTTCCTTAGAAAATTCCCTTAGTATCGTTTTGATTTTTCATCCTTTATACTAAGGGAAGAACACTAAGGAAATGAGGGACCAGATATGAATTTAGAGACGTTGATGCAAAAATACCAAAAGGGTTTAAGTGAGCTGGATTGGGCTATTTTAGGGTATATTTTAGAAAATGAGCAACAGGTTATGCAACTTAGTATTGTTGAATTGGGAGAGAAAGTTCACAGTTCCAAATCATCGATTTTACGATTAACTAAAAAATTAGGTTTTTCTGGTTATTCAGAGTTTAAGTATTTTATGCGGCAATCGAAACAAAATAACATTGGGACGACAGACACGGATTTGATTGATTTGCAGACCAAAGATATTGAAAATACAGTTAAACTAGCACAACAGACAGATTTTACTTCTTTGAGTAAAGCAATTCAACAAGCAAATACTGTCTATTGCTATGCAACGGGTTACTCCCAACGAAAAGTGGTCGAAGAATTTTCTAAGATGCTGATGATTTGTGACAAACGTTCGATCATCATTCCTGTTAAAACCGAACTTGACATTAGTATGTCAATGATTACGAAAGAAGATATTGTTTTGTTTGTATCGTTAAGTGGAGAAACAGATGACGTCAAAGAGAATATTCTTTCGTTAAATGCGCGAAACATTCCAATTGCGGCAATCACAGCTTTTTCCCATAATTTTTTTGCCGAACACGCTCAATATGCCTATTTTTATTACTCAACTCCTTTTACTGTTTCTGGAAAAGAGCATATTGCCCAGTCCTTAGTTGGGTTAAGTGTATTGGTTGATTTGATTTATAGAAAATATGTGACATTTTTGAATAAACAATTTGAGGAGGAAACCTGATGGCAAGCTTTTTGCATCCAACTAAAATGAAGCGAGTACTATTTGGCTATTGGTTAATGATTCCACTAGTGTTTGGTCTTTACATCTCGATTTTAGCAGCGGTCAAAAATGTTTCAGTGTCTATTCTTTTTACAAGTATTCCTAGTTTGACTTTAACAAGTATTGTGATTTTTTTACTTTTTTTTCAACTATTTGGGTTATTCATGGTTGGAAACACGAGTGATTGTCGTCATTCTTTGTTAGGATTCTATTTAAAATTCAGTATGGTTCAGCAATTATTTTCATTGAATATTCCAGGATTGATTTTGTGTCTATTTGTTTATCGAAGTCTCGTAGATGCAAAAGAGAAAGTGAATGTGTCAAAACAAGTTCAATGGGCAGTTTATATGTTGATAGGGTTTATCGGTTCCATTACTATTTTACTAGTTTGGATTCGATTATCATTATAATGTTACAATGAGTGGAGTTAGTTGAATCAACTGTTTCACTCTTTTTTGGACAAAAAGCAGCAAGTGTCTACAGTTTTGTGAAAGTCTGGACAAAAGTTTTCTGAAAAAGTCAATTTTAGTAGAAAAGTACTAAAAAGTCTGCTAAAATGTAACTGTTGGTTAAGGATGTCCTTAACAAATAAAGTTTTTTTAAAACTTAGGAGGAATTTTATTATGCCATTAGTATCAGGAACAGAATTTCTTAAAGCAGCTCGCAAAGGCGGCTACGGTGTCGGAGGATTCAACACAAACAACCTAGAATGGACAAAAGCGATTCTTGAAGCAGCAGAAGCTAAAAAAGCGCCAGTTTTGATCCAAACTTCTATGGGTGCGGCTAAATACATGGGCGGATACCAAGTATGTTACGATTTAGTAAAAGACTTGATCGATTCAATGGGCATTACTGTACCAGTAGCGCTTCATTTAGATCACGGTGAATACAAAGATGCATTAGAATGTATCGAAATCGGCTACACTTCAGTTATGTTTGATGGTTCTCATTTACCATTTGAAGAAAACATCGAAAAAGCCAAAGACGTTGTTGCTAAAGCACACGCTAAAGGTGTTTCTGTAGAATGTGAAGTTGGTTCAATCGGCGGCGAAGAAGACGGAATCATTGGTTCTGGCGAATTAGCTGACGTTCAAGAATGTGTACAAATGGTTGCTACAGGTATTGACTACCTAGCATGCGGAATCGGTAACATCCACGGTTCATACCCAGACAACTGGACTGGTTTAGCATTTGACCACTTACAAGAAATCGCTGACGCTGTTGGTGACATTCCATTAGTATTACACGGTGGATCAGGTATTCCTTTAGAACAAGTTCAAAAAGCAATCTCAATGGGCGTTTCTAAAATCAACGTTAACACTGAGTGTCAAGAAGTATTTGCAGCTGCAACTCGTAAATACATCGAAGAAGGCAAAGATCTTGAAGGTAAAGGATTTGACCCTCGTAAATTATTAGCACCAGGAACAAAAGCTGTTACTGAATTAGTTGAACAACGTATCGAATGGTTCGGTTCTGCTAACAAAGCATAATTTAGTTCTAGACTAGTAAAAAAGAGGCCGAGATAAAAGCGTTTAGATCCGAGAAATAAGAAGAAATTCACGGAAATTGCTCTTGAAATTTTTGTGAATTTCAGCTTATTTCCGAAGGAGCTGCTTTTTTCTCGCCGTTTATTCGGATTTAGAGAGTGAAACAAAACTGATCTTTAGTTTTGTCCGCTCTCTTTTTTTTATTTTAAGATTTTTGTTGCTCAGCGATTTTTATAGGCAAGTTTCCTTTTATTTACCGCTAAAATGATATAAAAACGAATAAATGATGAAAAACAAGCAAATGCGAATGGCTGTTGGCTTTTTTATTGTTCCTTAATATGTTAGAATAGTTTGGGTATATTACAAAAAAAATAAAACTTTTTGTTTTACATAGATAGGTGAGAATAATAAATGAAAAAAATCGTAATCAATGGTAATCGTCCATTAACAGGAGAAGTATCTATCAGCGGAGCAAAAAACAGTGCAGTAGCATTGATTCCCGCAGCGATCTTAGCTGATTCACCAGTAACATTAGATGGTGTACCTGATATTCAAGATGTTCATTCATTAATTGAAATTTTAGAAATCATGGGTGCTAAAACAACCTTTACTGACAATACACTCGTTATCGATCCAACCGAAATCGTTTCTGTTCCGATGCCAAAAGGCAAAATCAATAGCTTACGTGCTTCATATTACTTTATGGGCTCATTATTAGGAAAGTTTGGCGAAGGTGTTGTTGGCTTACCTGGTGGCTGTTATTTAGGGCCTCGTCCAATTGATCTTCATATCAAAGGCTTTGAAGCTCTTGGTGCAAAAGTAACGAATGAACATGGTGCGATGTACTTAAGAGCTGAAGAGGGACTTCAGGGAACAAGAATTTTCATGGATATGGTTTCAATTGGCGCAACAATCAATGTGATGCTAGCAGCTGTTAAGGCAGAGGGCAAAACGATCATTGAAAATGCTGCTCGTGAACCAGAAATCATTGATGTTGCAACGTTGTTAAATAATATGGGTGCCAACATCCGTGGTGCTGGAACCGATATTATCCGCATCGAAGGTGTTGAGACGCTGCATGGCTGCCGCCATTCGATTATTCCGGATCGAATCGAAGCAGGGACTTATTTAGCTCTGGCTGCTGCAATGGGTGAAGGAGTAAAAGTTCGTAATGTCATTTACGAACATCTAGAAAGTTTCATTGCTAAATTACAAGAAATGGGCGTTAAGATGACGATCGAAGAAGATATGATCGAAGTTCATCCATCTCATGATTTGAAGATGACAACCGTTAAGACCTATCCTTATCCAGGTTTTGCAACTGATTTACAACAACCAATCACACCTTTGATGATGAAAGCTAAAGGGACTGGCGAAGTGATTGATAGTATCTATGCACAACGAACAAAACATATTCCTGAACTTGTGCGGATGGGTGCAGATGCGTCGATCGAAGGTAATATGATCGTCATCAATGGACCAACGCAGCTCCATGGTGCCGAAGTAGTAGCTTCAGATCTTAGAGCAGGTGCTTGTTTAGTGATTGCTGGCTTGATGGCTACAGGGACTACAACAATTTATAATGTAGAATACATTTTACGTGGTTATGACCACATTATTGAAAAATTAACGGCACTTGGTGCAGATATTCAAATGATCGAAACGGAAGAAGAAATCGAGGTGGCTAAATGAGTGACTATTTAACGATGGCGGAGCTTGAAAATAGTACATTGAAAGATATCTATTCTTATGCTAAAGAATTCAAGATCCCTTATTATAGTCAAATGAATAAAAAAGAACTCTCTCTAGCTGTTATTCGCGCACAAGCTGAGAAACAAGGATTTTTCTTCATGGAAGGAATCCTTGATATTGTTTCTCAGGATGGCTATGGTTTTTTACGACCAATCAATTACGGACCGAGTGCAGAAGATATCTATATCTCATCTTCTCAAATTCGTCGTTTTGGCTTACGAAATGGTGATAAAGTTGCAGGAAAAGCACGTCCACCTAAAGAGTCTGAACGTTATTATGGGTTGATGCATGTTGAAAGTGTCAACGGGAAAGATCCAGAAGAAGCAAAAGAACGCCCGCATTTTCCAGCCTTAACACCGCTTTACCCCGAAAAACAAATCAAATTAGAAACAACTCCTGGTAGATTATCGACACGCATGATCGATATTTTTTCTCCTGTTGGTTTTGGTCAACGCGGTTTGATCGTAGCACCACCTAAAGCAGGGAAGACAAGTGTCTTAAAAGAAATTGCCAATGGTATTTCAGAAAATTATCCTGATGTAGAATTGATCCTTCTTTTGATTGATGAACGACCAGAAGAAGTCACTGATTTAGAACGTAGTGTCAATGGTGACGTAGTTTCTTCAACTTTTGATCAGCAACCACAAAATCATACACGAGTTTCCGAATTGGTTTTAGAACGAGCGATGCGTTTGGTTGAAGACAAACGCGATGTGGTGATTTTGATGGATAGTATTACGCGTTTAGCGCGTGCGTATAACTTAGTGATCCCAGCTAGTGGACGTACACTTAGCGGCGGGATCGATCCAGCAGCGTTTTACAAACCAAAACGTTTCTTCGGTGCTGCTAGAAATATCGAAGAGGGCGGCAGTTTAACGATTCTTGCTACAGCTTTAGTGGATACAGGAAGTCGTATGGATGATGTTATTTTCGAAGAATTTAAAGGAACGGGTAATATGGAGTTGCACTTATCTCGTGACTTAGCAGATCGCCGTATTTTCCCTGCAATCGATATCAAAAAATCGGGTACACGTAAAGAAGATTTATTAATGTCTGCTGAACAGTTAGAAGAAACATGGAAATTACGTAACCATATGACGGGTGATTCTTTAGAATATACCGAGCAATTCGTCAAATTCTTACGCAAAACAAAAAACAACCAGAAATTCTTTGAAGAATTTCATGATGTTTCCTTTGGGAGACAAGCCAAAAAAAATGTTAAAAGATAATTGCATCGATAAACGAATCATGCTATTATAGTACTGTTGTATATCGACAAATAAACTCTGATGCAGCAAATGGATCAGGGCAAAGGAGCGAAAAGACTATGAAACAAGATATCCATCCAGAATATCACCCAGTAATTTTTATGGACTCAACTACAGGCTTTAAGTTTTTATCAGGTTCTACTAAGCACTCTGATGAAACAGCTGAGTGGGAAGACGGAAACACTTACCCAGTAATCCGTGTCGAAGTTACATCTGACTCTCATCCATTCTATACTGGACGTCAAAAATTTACACAAGCAGACGGACGTGTGGACCGTTTCAACAAAAAGTATGGTATCAAAGATGCCAACGCCAACCCAGAAGGTTAATTCAAACAGCAATGTTGATAAGACTCAACTCATTTATGAGTGGGGTCTTATTTTTTATGGACCTATTTCAATGAGTTGCGGTCAATGAGTGAAGAGATTTTAGCATTTTCGTTAAGACAAGGGCTTTTTGTTATGAATTATTCCTCTAGTTTTGTACACTTTAATAAAGTATTTCGACACTATTGAGGAGGAGATGTTATGAACTGGTATCAAATGACAACCGAGCAAGTGTTAACGACACTAAAATCAGGTTTAAATGGACTCGACAGAACTCTGAGAAAAAAGAAACAAGAAGAAGGCAGTAATACACTCTCAAAAGAAAAAGAAACAAGCAAGCTGCAAAAATTTCTTCATCATTTTCATGATTTGTTGATTTATGTATTGCTTGTATCAGCTATCTTAAAAGGGGTCAGTAGTCAGTTTATTGATATGTCGATTATTTTATTGGTGGTAGTCATTAATGCGATTATCGGTTATGTCCAAGAAGCGAAAGCATCCGATTCTTTAGAAAGTCTCACTTCAATGATGAGTTCAGAAGCAGTTGTATTAGTGGAAGGTGAAAAAGAAACGGTTAAAGCAGAAACTTTAGTTCCAGGCGATATTGTCTATTTAAGTCCAGGTGATATTGTGCCAGCAGATCTTCGCGTAATTGAAGCCTATAATTTAGTGATTGATGAAGCGATGTTAACTGGTGAGTCAACGCCTGTTGAGAAAAATAATCAAACACTTCAAGAAGATGCAGATTTAGGTGATCACACCAATATGGCTTATTCAGGTACCTTGATCAATAGTGGAACGGGTAAAGGGATCGTGGTTCAAATTGGTGATCAAACTGAGATTGGAAAGATCAATCAGCATTTGAAAAATGTAGGTAGTAACGAGACACCATTGATCAAAAAGATGAAACAGTTAAATAAACAAATCTTTCTATTTTTAATAGCTTTGATCATTTTTCTGGTCCTGTTCAGTTTATTTTTCCGGGATCTATCGGCTAGTGAATTACTTTCTTCAATGATTGCTTTAGCTGTTTCAGCTGTGCCGGAAGGATTACCGGCTGTATTATCTATTATTTTATCAGTCGGTGTCACCAGAATGGCCCGTCAACACGCGATCATCAAAAAGATGCCAGCTGTTGAAACATTAGGCAGCATGGGCGTCATCTGTTCTGATAAAACTGGAACGCTGACAAAAAATGAGATGGAAGTTGTAGCACTTGTTACATCAAAAGAAACGATCGATACCACCGTCAATGGTGCTGAATCAGAGACTATGCGTCAAGTTGAACAAGATAAGTCCTTGAGAAAAATGGCAGAAATCGCTTCGTATTGTAATGATACAAAAATTACGTATAAAAATGGCGTGAGAGAAGTGATCGGCAATCCAACTGAAGGTGCTTTACTGGATTGGGCTAATCATATGGCTCTTGTAGAAGAAGAGCATGATATTAGTAAAATTCCGTTTGATTCAACGTATAAATATATGGCGACACTAGTAGATATTCAAGGTAAACGTTACATTTATTTAAAAGGTGCGCCAGATGTTTTGCTAAATATGGTCGATTATCAACTTTCTGATGATAATACGGAAACGTTTGATGAAGACTATTGGCAGCAAAAAATCAGCCAACAAGCAAGAAAAGGACAACGAATTTTAGCGGCTGCTTTTAAAGAAGTCACGCAAGCACAAACAACACTTGCCCACGAAGATTTACACAGTGGCATGATCCTGGCTGGTTTATTTGGGATCATCGATCCTCCAAAAAAAGAAGCGATCGAAGCCGTTCGAATCAGTCAACAAGCAGGTATTTCAGTAAAAATGATTACAGGTGATCACAAAGATACTGCAGTGGCCATAGCCAAAGAAATTGGTCTTGAAAACTATCAAAATGCTTTAGTAGGCCAAGACATTGAACAGCTTAGTGATGAAGAATTAGCAAAGGTTGTTCTATCGAACGATGTGTATGCTAGAACAACACCAGAGCATAAACTACGTTTAGTTAACGCTATTCAAAGCAATGGGCAAATTGTCGGGATGACTGGAGATGGCGTCAATGACGCTCCAGCGCTTAAACAAGCAGATATTGGTATCGCTATGGGAATCAAAGGAACAGAGGTAACGAAAGATGCGGCTGATATGGTTTTAGCAGATGATAACTTCGCAACGATCACTGTTGCGATTAGAGAAGGTCGACGCGTTTACGAGAATTTGAAAAAAACAATTTATTTTTCTTTACCAACGGCTTTTGCGCAAGGTCTGTTAGTAGTTGTTTCCTTGTTATTAGATAGACCACTACCGTTGACCTCTGTCCAAATTTTATGGCTGAATATGGTGACTACAATCACATTGTCCTTTGCTTTAGGGTTTGAACCGTTAGCAAAAAATGGCATGAATCAGCCACCTCGTGATCCAAAGGAAAACATTTTAGATCGATATGCTGTTTTTCGTATCGTTTACGTCTCACTTTTATTAGCTGCTTTAGGTTTTTTAGTCAATGGATTTTTAGAAGGTCGCCATGCATCAGAAGCAGTTATGCAAACGACATTGATTACTACAATCGTGTTTGGTCAAGTTTTCTATATGATTAATTGTCGGGAAATTTATCGATTTTCGATCAATAAAAGTATATTGGCAAATAAAGTATTGTGGTTGTCCTTGCTAATTCTAGTCATTTTGCAAGCTTTGTTGATCTATACACCGATCATACATCTAGCACTCGGAACAGCAACGATCGGTTGGCCGTATATAAAATTGGCCTTACTTTCTGGAGTTGTTGTGTTTATAGTTGTCGAGCTTGAAAAATTGATTACACGAAAATTAAAAAAATCATAACATTTAACGAAGCTAAGCTGAAGTGTTTAGCGCCCAGCGAACTGTGACTATTGTTTATTCAGGTATAGAGAGCGAAGCAAAACTGATCTTTAGTTTTGTTTCGCTCTTTTCTATTGTTTGTTTAAAAATAAAAAAAGTCATCTAGGGTTTTAGGGGAGGAAAGTTATTAGTTGTTATAAGTGCAACGTGACAAAAAAATTGTAAATCTAAACAAAAGTCGTTTAAAATGAAGCTTAAAGAAATTAATGCTGTGAAAGATGATAAAATAGTTTTAGTTACTCAATTGAAAAATTGATTTCAAACGAAAGAGAGATGACAGTATTGAATATTAGTAATCAAAAATTTGGAGAAAACGCTATTTTGTATTCGCTTACGAATGATAATGGTTTGACGATGAAAGTCACGAACTTAGGTGCTAGAATCGTTGAGTTGATCGTACCAGTTAAGGGAGAGCAACGCAATATTATTTTAGGCTTTGATTCTGCGGAAGAATATGTGGCGAAAGATATGTATTTTGGCGCAACGATTGGGCGGGTTGCGGGAAGAATCAAGCATGGCTCGTTTTCAATAGATGAGCATAACTATCAGTTACCGATTTCTCCAGAAAATGGTCATACTTTGCATGGTGGTTCAAAAAGCTTTGAGTCAAGGATTTGGGAAGCGGAGATAGCAGAAACCAATGAACAAGTTTCTGTATTATTTTCTTATCTGAGTACTGATGGAGAGAATGGTTTTCCAGGAGAATTACAAGCACGTGTGACGTATACACTAACTAATAATAATGAATGGATTCTAGATTACTATGCTAAAACAGATCAACCAACGCTTTATAACCCAACGAATCATGTTTATTTCAATTTAACTGGGGATGTCACGCAACCCGTTGATCAACATTCGCTATTTGTTGATGCCGACCGATTCGCTGTAGTTGCTAACGATACAACCGTTACGGGTGAACTGAGCTCAGTTACAGGAACGCCTTTTGATTTTAGAAAGCCGCAGAGCATGAAGCAGGTATTTCAGACAGCCTATGAGCAAAATCGTTTAGTAGGTGGATTGGATCATCCGTTTATTTTGAATCAGACTGGTTTTGATCAGGCACAAGCAATGATTATAGCACCACAAAAGGACCTGACGGTTGAAATGTACACGGATCGCCCGGCAGTTGTGATTTTTACAGCACAATTTGGTGATAATGGGCCAGAGGTTCGAGGGCAAAAATTAGTCAGTCATGGTGGGATTACGTTGGAAACCCAAGTTAGCCCAGGAGCTGTTGAATTTGAAGGATTTGGTGATATTCTATTACGTCCAGAAAACCCCTATCAAAGTCGAACCCTATTTAAAATTAAGTAAAAGTATCAAGTTCATACTCAATTGAAGGATAAACTATATTTAGGAGTGACCAAAATGACAGAGAAGTTTTTAGGAAGTATTGAAGCAGGCGGCACAAAATTTGTATGCGGCATAGGGAATGACCAACTTGATATTATTGAAAGAGTCAGCTTTCCGACGACAACACCTGAGGAAACGATGGCTTTGGTGATTGTTTTTTTAAGAAATACCCCTTAAAAGCAATTGGGATCGGATCTTTTGGACCAATCGATATTCATAAAGATTCAGCAACTTATGGTCAGATTACGTCTACTCCGAAATTAGCTTGGCAGGATTATGATATTGTTGGTGCCATGAAAAAAGAATTTAATATACCGATTGCTTTTACAACGGATGTCAATGCAGCAGCTTATGGAGAATATGTGGCGGGCGCTGGTAAGGGATTATCTAGTTGTGTCTATTATACAATTGGGACTGGCGTAGGTGCTGGTGCCATTCAAACCGGTTCTTTTATCGAAGGGTTTAGTCACCCTGAAATGGGACATATGATCGTAAAACGTCATCCAGATGATTCATTTGAAGGAAGCTGTCCATTTCATCGTGATTGTTTAGAAGGGATGGCGGCAGGTCCTACAATCGAAAAAAGGGCTGGGAAAAAAGGACAAGAAGTAGCTGAAGATGATCCGATTTGGACTATTGAAGCTTATTATGTTGCTCAGGCAGCTTATAACACAACCTTGATGCTTGCGCCAGATGTGATAATTTTAGGTGGCGGCGTGATGAAACAACGCCATATGTTGCCAAAGGTCCATCATGAATTTGAGAAATTGGTCAATGGATATGTAAAAATACCACCGTTGGAACAATATATCGTAACACCAGCATTAGAAGATGATCCAGGAACGATTGGATGTTTAGCATTAGCTAAAAATGAACTACAGAAATTATAAAAAAATAGTAGCAAAACATAAGTAAGCAGCTATGGCGAACAATCACATAGCTGCTTACTTTTTTATTTTTAGCTGTAGTGATAAATTAAAGCATTAACCGCTTATCGTGCATTAACTGGATCTGTATACCAAAAGGATCTTCAACAATACCGTAGGCTCCGCTAAAGACATTTTGACTCAAGGAAGTGATGATTTTTACCCGGCCATCTGAGACTAGGCTAGAATAAAATGTTTGTATTTCAGCTAAATCAGCGCTTTGAAGACATAAAGAAAAATTATTGCCAAGCCTAAATGTTTCTTTAGGATCCATTGAATTTTCTGCGATCATAATCTTGTTTTTACCAACTTGTAAAACAGAATGCGAGAGAAAGTGTTTCGTTTCTTCTGTTACCTGAAAGCTAGGGTCTTTTTTAGCCATCTGTTCATAGGTTACGACGAATAATTCTTTAGCATCTAAATGCTTTTTATAAAAAGCTAAAGCTTCTCCAGCACGTCCATTCATTGATAAAAATACAGCAATTTCTAAAGTCATCTAAATTCCTCATTTCTTTTATTTTCTTGACACGTTTAGTATACTGTTTAAAGGTATCATAATATGACACTTATAGGAGGCGTTATGAAAAAAGCAGAACGCATTAATGATATGATCCTTTTTCTAGCGGATAAAAATAGTTTCAATTTAAAAGAATTAATGAATCGATATACTATTTCAAAAAGTACTGCATTACGAGATGTACAGTCCCTTGAAGAAATCGGATTGCCAATTTATTCAGAGCTTGGTAGATACGGAAAATATCAACTATTGGATACTCGAATCATTGCGCCGGGTCTATTCACGGAAGGTGAAATTTACGCCTTATATTTCGCCTTATTAACGCTAAAAAGTTATCGATCTACACCTTTTAACGTGGAAGTTACTACGCTTGAATTAAAATATAACCAGGTTCTTCCAACTAAACTGCAACAAGAACTTTTATTAATGAACAAAATCATCTCTCTTGAACAAATCAATCATAGTAACACTAGTTTGTTTTTAAAAGACATCGTTAAAGGTATCCTTCGCGAAACGGTTTTTACTATACGCTACCTGAAAAATCAAGAACAACAGTCGATGACAGTTCAATTTATCCAGCTTTCTTCTAAATTTGGCCAATGGTACGCTAAAATCTGGAACATGGAAACCAAAAAAATTCGAGTGATTCGCTGTGATAAAATCCAAGAGCTAGCTGAAACAGATGCTTTTGAACCAAGACTGCTAGAAGAGCTATTAAAAGAAACCGCAACTTTTTATCAAAAAGTTCCATTACGTTTATTTTCAATTGAAGTTGATGAAAAAGGTAAGGATATCTTTTCAAAGGGACATTATCCATCTATGACAATCGAACCCTACCAGAAAAATTATCTCATTAGTGGTCAGTACCAAGCGAATGAGGAAGACTTTATCATGGACTATTTGCTTCAGTTTGGTCAATCAGTTCTCCAGATCGAACCGCTCCACTTACAAAAGAGGATTTTAAAAAGAGCCATTGCTATCGCTGATTATTGGCAACAGCTGTAAAGTTGTCTGAAGAGGACAAATACAAGCAAACATGTTAAAATGATATTATTGCTTACTAAAAGTAAGCATCTGACAAATAATAAAAGGATGATTCTAAAGTTAAATTGGAAGGATGAGGTTGAACATGCAGTACATATTTGAAGAAGGTCAAGCGCAAGGGAAAAAGTTATTATTGCTTCATGGAACCGGTGGCGATGAAACGTCATTACTAGAGATTGCTCATTACTTAGATGAAGGAGCAACCGTGCTGTCTTTTCGTGGAACAATTCAAGAAGCTGGAATGAATCGTTTTTTCAAACGGAATGGTTTAAATCAATTTGACTTAGTTAGTCTGGAAGCTGAAAGTGATCGACTGCTGCAAATGATCCTATCTGTCAGTGAAGAAAAAAAGATATCAGTAGAAGATTGGACCATTGTTGGCTATTCAAATGGCGCCAACATCGCAGCTCACATGCTTTTAGAACGTCATTTTGCGATTAAGCAAGCCATTTTGTTTCACCCAATGTCTTTAGGTGTAGATACACAAAAATTCTCACTCTCTGAAAAGAAACTGTGGCTATCGATCAGTGAAAACGATCCGATCATTTCGGCAGAAGCGTTTGATCAGTTAATTCAACAGCTAGAAAAACGTCAGGCAAACCTCACGATTACGTCAACAAGTACAGGGCATCAACTAACAATGGATGAAATCAATCAGGCTAAAAAATGGTTGAGTGAACATTAAATAGTAAGTTATTAAGAGCAAAGCGAATCTTTTGTAGCAAGTTTAAAATGATGTTATGCTAGTCATGTAGTATAAATTAACTAGGAGGGATTTTCACATGGCAGATTTAAATGGACGCTTTGATGATGCAAAAGACAAAGTTGAAGGAACAGCAAAAGAAGTTCAAGGTAAAGTAACAGATGATAAAGGCAAAGAACTTGAGGGCAAAGCGCAATCAGCTTTTGGCGATGTTAAGGACAAAGCTCGTGATGCCGGTGATGATATCAAAGAAGGCGCTGAAAAATTAGGCGACAAAATCAAAGAAGGCTTTGAAGATATCAAAGAAAAATTCCATAAACATGATGATAAATAAAAAATAAACATGAGGCGGGAGCAGAAGGTTTTCCTTCTGCTCCCACCGTGTATTCGTATTTAGTGTGTGAACCAAAAGTGATTTTCACTTTTGGTTCACACACTTTTTTAGTTTTTCAATAGTTGTTTCAAAACGGGCATATCATGAACCTCGTATTTTTCTTTAAACGCATTGATTTCATTCTCACTAAATTTTTCAGGATCTAACACTAATTCTTCGACAGGTAAAGGACGAGTATTTCTAATTTTTACATCGATCACAACTGGGCGCAGGCTTTTTTTAGCAGCTTCAAAAGCTGGTTCCAATTGGCTGTATTCAGTAATAGTAAAGCCCTGAGCCCCAAGTGCTTCAGCAACTTTGCCAAAATCGGCTCCTTCTAAATAGACTCCGAATTTCTTTTGTTCACTGTCTTCTTGCTCTGCTTCAATAAAGCCAAAGGAGTCATTTGAAAAGACTACGTTGATGATTGGTAATTTGTATTTTACTTGGGTGATGATATCCTGCATGACCATGGCAAAAGCCCCATCGCCACTTAAGGTGAAGACTTGACGATCAGGATAGCTAAGCTGAGCGGCAATTCCTCCAGGCACACCGTTGCCCATTGTAGCGAACCAACCAGAAGTTGTGAATTTTTGTTTTCCGTTCATCTCTAAAAGCCGAATCGCATGGATTGTAGTATTGCCGACATCTGTAACAAAAATTGCCTCCTTGTCAGCAATTCGCCGGATTTCTTTAAACACAGGCTCCACTCGAAGTGGCTGATCTGCGTTGTCATTAAAGCTTCTTAACCAAGAGACCCAATTCACCTTATTTTTTTGATTGGCTTTTAACCAACGATCGGCTGGACGGGATTCACCTAGTTCGACCATTCGTTTTAAGGCTTCTTTAGCATCACCTAAAATGGCAACATCTGTCTTATGCCGACGACCGAATTTAGTCGAATCGATATCGATTTGGATGAATTTAGCATTAGGATTGAAGAAATAAGCAGCAAAAGGAAAGTCACTACCTGCAAATACGATCAAATCCGTTTCAGCTAAGGCTTCATTAGCGGGTTTAGTTGCAACACGAGCAGCAAAGCCAAGAAAATTTTCATATGCATCAGGAACGATTCCTTTACCTAAAACAGCGGAGACAACCGGCATTGAAAAATGTTCAGAAAAGGCTTGGATTTCAGGCCAACCGTTACGGGTTCCTTGTCCAATATAAAGAACTGGCTTTTCCGCAACTTCAATCAATGAGACGGCTTTTTTTAGATCGGTGTAATGTGGCATGACTAAACCAGTTCGATGATTCTTAGCAGTTGAAATGTCTTGAACAGGGATCTCTTTTGTCCCAAAATCAACAGGGAGCGTGACCACTGCAACACCATTGTTTTTATAAGCCGCTTTGATTGCTTCATCAATAACATGCGGTAAACTTTCTGGGGTCATAACAGTTCGATTATAAACACTAACATCAGCAAACATTGGGTTTTCGTTTAATTCTTGGAAGGAATTGTAATTCATAGAACTTGTAGCTACTTGGCCTAAAAGTGCTAAAACAGGAACGTGGTCCATTTGAGCATCATATAATCCATTGATCAAATGAGTTGCACCAGGACCAGCAGAACCAAAAGCCACACCGATTTTTCCTGTCAGTTTAGCATCAGTTGCGGCCGCTAGTGCACCGACCTCTTCATGGCGAACTTGAATATAGTTGATTTTTTCCTTTTCTTGGTATAAGGCATCCATGGTGGAATTGAAGGAGCCACCTGGAATTCCATATATATGGTCGATATCCCAACTTTCTAAGACTTTGATCATTGCAACAGCAGCGTTGATTGTTTCTGTCATTTTGCTCACTCCTTTTCTTAATTTTCCTTCTATATAAAGTATACTCTTTCTAGATTTTTGCACCAAATGAAAGCATTTTTCACTTTAGGCGTGGTCATAAAATCATTGGTGTGATAAAGTTAAGGAAAGAAAAGTGTTTGAGGAAGATGGGGTGTTCATCATAACGAGTTGGCTGTTATCTTTAGAAGCTTGGCAGCAGGCATTAGTGGGGACAGGTTTTACTTATTTTATGACAGCTTTGGGCGCTGGGTTAGTTTTTTTCTTTAAAGAGATCAAAAAAGATATTCTTAATATGATGTTAGGCTTCGCGGCCGGTGTGATGATTGCGGCTAGTTTTTGGTCACTATTAGATCCTGCAATCAAACAAGCAGAAGAAAATGGCAGTATTGCATGGCTAGTTGTTAGTTTTGGATTTGGCTTAGGTGGTTTATTTTTATACATTGCAGATAAAACGTTACCTCATATGCATTTTGGTCCAAACCATGAGAAAGAAGGTCTGCCTAGTCATTTAAAACGGACGATTTTATTAGTATTCTCTATTACATTGCATAATATTCCAGAAGGGTTAGCTGTTGGGGTGGCTTTTGGTGCTGCAAATTCAGCTGATGACCCAAAAAAAGCGGTACTTGCGGCCATCTCTGTGGCGTTGGGAATCGGTATTCAAAACTTTCCTGAAGGTGCAGCTGTTTCGATTCCATTAAGACAAGAAAATTTAAGCCGGAAAAAAGCATTTCTTTATGGACAAGCTTCAGGTATTGTCGAGCCGATTGCAGGAATTATCGGTGCGGTTTTAGTGACCAAAGTGACATTATTGTTGCCGTATGCTTTGGCATTTGCCGCAGGTGCAATGATTTACGTAGTCGTTGAAGAATTGATCCCAGAGGCGCAACAGACTGTGACTAGTGAGCGGCACTTTGCTGTTTTTGGTTTGATGCTGGGCTTTATTATTATGATGATTTTAGATGTAGCTTTAGGCTAAAAAAACAGCCAACCTTACTCATTAAGGTTGGCTGTTTTTTTTGGGAACTTATTTTACAAGATTCGTTCAAAGGGATCTAAACTAATCCCTTTTTCCAAAACAATCTTCGCATATTCTTGTGCAGAAAATAAAGAATGGTCTTTATAGTTGCCACATTCTTTTGCTGATACTGCTGGAACGAAATCTGTCTCAGCGATAAAGTTCAATACTTTTACCAAAGCATCGCGGATTTCTTTTGGCGAATGTTGGTTCCACATGATCATATAAAAACCAGTACGACAACCCATAGGTGAGATATCGATGATGTCTTCTAAGTGATCACGTAAGTTCACTGCTAATAAATGCTCTAAGGTATGAACTGCAGCTGTTGGTAATTCATCTTCATTTGGTTGTAAGAAACGTAGATCGTATTTTTCGATCAAAGCCTCACCATTTTTTTCAGTACCCGCTAAACGAACATAAGGCGCTTTAACGGTGTTATGATCTAATTCAAAACTTTCAACACGTGCCATAAGTATTCACTCCTTCAAATTAAGTAAATGTCGCTTTTAACTATAACAAAATACCTTGGAATGTCAATAGATTCAGGTAGCATGATCGATGTTTTAAGCATTTTGTTTGGCAAAGATCTTTCCTAATTTTTTTAATAACTCAGGTGCATCCTCTTGATCCATCACTACTTCGATCCATTGCATTCTTTCTGTATCGTTTCTTGCGGTCTTCATGACCTCATCAAGTTCAATTTCAGTGGAAACTTTGTACGTTGCAACAGTTTGTTCGGTTCCGCCAAAGACGAAAGGTAGTTTTTGATAATCCCACATTGGAATATCATTGTACTGTTCTGTGGCACCATGGATTTCCCGTTCAACTGTATAGCCGTTGTTGTTGATTACAAAAACGATCGGTGCAAGTTTTTCTCTGATAGCAGTTCCTAGTTCTTGAACGGTTAATTGCAATGAACCGTCGCCGATAAATAATAGATGGCGACTGGCTTTATTTGCAAGTTGACTCCCTAAAGCAGAGGGAAAGGTATAGCCAATCGAGCCCCATAGAGGTTGGCTAATGAAATGTACGGCTTTTTTTAGCGGCACATTTGTTAAACCGAAGAAAGAAGTTCCCTGCTCGCCAATGATCGTATCACCAGAGATCAAAAACTCTTCCACCATTTTCCAGAACTGTTTTTGTGATAAGTTTTCGTCGGCTATGGCTAGGTTTTCGGTTCGTTTTACTGGAATTATTTCCCCTGTAAATCTGGAGAAAGAGAGTGTGGCTAAGGCAGAAACAAAATGATCTAGCTGGACTTTTTCTTGTTGATCCCCATAAAATAAGACTTCGGTACTACCAATTGAGATAATTTGCTGATCGGTAAAGCCAAAACTAAAGCCGGAAGTTGCGGAATCAGTCAATTTTGCTCCTAAAAGTAACACTAAATCAGCTGTGTCAACACGGCTTCTAAGGGGTTCGTCTGTTGTTGAACCAGTGTATGTGCCTAAATAATGGGCATCATCTTCATTAAAAGCACTTTTTCCCAGTGGTAGCGTCGTAATCGGTAGGTTAAATTTTTGAATAAAGGCATCTAATTGCTGCTCTATATGGTAGCTTAAAATCTCATGCCCTGCAATGATAACCGGCCGTTGAGCTTGTTGTAAGGCCTGTTCCACTTTGGCTAGAATGGCGGCTTCAACAACGGTTAATTGTTCTGGTTGCGAGTTTAACTTACTTTGAGGTTTGCTGACTGTGATTGTAGCAATATTGATTGGCAAATTAATATAAACTGGCCGTTTTTCGGTTATCGCAATCAGTAAAACGCGATCGATCTCAGTTAAGGCATTGTCTGCTGTTAAGTGAGCGATGCCTGCGGTTACTTCTTCATGCATTTTTTCAAAACGGAGAAAATCACCATCTCCTAAAGTATGATGAACAAGTTTTTTATTTGCTTGAATAGCTGTTGTAGGTGAGCCGACAATTTCGATAACAGGTACATTTTCCGCAAAGCTGCCCGCTAAACCATTGACAGCACTTAATTCTCCAACACCAAAAGTTGTCACAAATGCTGAAATTCCTTTAGTACGGGCGTAACCATCAGCCATATATGCGGCATTTAATTCGTTCGCATTTCCGATCCATTCAAGATCTTCTCTGGCAGTGATATGGTCTAAAAATTGTAAGTTATAATCGCCAGGGACACCGAATATTTCATCGATGCCTAATTCTTTTAAACGGTCTAATAAATAATCCGCTACAGTGTAAATCTGATCATCCTCTTCAAAAAAATTTCTTGCTAAGACAGTATAAATCTGTAAAAAAAATTAGTCGACTAAGTTGCACAGATCCTAAGAAAGGCATTAAAAAACAATTTGAAATGTATTACCGAACATTTCCTGAAAATAAAGCAAAATCCTTTTACTTCCTATGTAGTAAACGCCAATATTGTGGTAAAATAGAAAAAGCAACTTTCTTCAGGAATTTGAGAGGAGATTAATAAGTATGAAAAAAATGTATAATGTTGCCGTGGTAGGCGCAACTGGTGCAGTAGGCACTAAAATGATCGAAATGTTGGAAGAAAGCTCATTACCATTGAATCAGGTGAAACTTTTAGCTTCAAAACGTTCAGCGGGAAAAGAAGTAACGTTTAAGGGCGAGACCCTTGTAATCGAAGAGTTAGTACCTGAATCATTTACGGGTGTGGATCTTGCTTTATTTAGTGCCGGTGGCAGTATTTCAAAACAGTATGCGCCAGAAGCTGTTAAACGGGGAGCAGTTGTTGTCGACAACACAAGTCATTACAGAATGGATCCGGAAGTTCCTTTAGTGGTACCAGAGGTTAATCCACAAGCGCTAAAGCGTCATAAAGGAATTATCGCTAATCCAAATTGCTCAACGATCCAGATGATGGTGGCGCTTGAACCAATTCGTCAAGCCTATGGATTGGATCGTTTGATTGTTTCAACTTACCAAGCTGTTAGTGGAGCAGGGATCAATGCAATGGAAGAGCTAAAATCACAAGCGTTAGCCTATATCGATGGAACACCAGCTGAACAGCTAAAGGCTGAGATATTACCTAGCGGTGGTGACAAGAAGCACTATCCGATCGCATTCAATGCGTTACCTCAGATCGATGTTTTTGCAGAGGCTGATTACACGTATGAAGAGTGGAAAATGATCAATGAAACGAAAAAAATCATGGAAGACGATAGTATTAAGGTCGTTGCGACATGCGTGCGGATTCCTGTTTTATCAGGTCATTCTGAATCAATCTATATTGAAGTCAAAGAAGCTGGCTCTGATGTGAGCAAAATCAAAGAATTGATTGCCAATGCGCCAGGGGCTGTTTTACAAGATGATCCAAGTCAACAGCTCTATCCACAAGCCTTAACAAGTATCGATCGTAAAGAAACCTTTGTAGGTCGAATTCGTCAAGATATTGATATCGATAAGGGCTATCATATGTGGGTCGTTTCAGATAACTTGTTAAAAGGTGCGGCTTGGAATTCAGTTCAAATTGCTGAGACTTTGCATGAGATGGATTTGGTTAGAGTGTAGAGGGTAACAGTTGGTATGTTGTTGCTTTGAAACATGTCAAGAAACACAACGAAGAGCTGAGTTGATGTTGAATGATACAAGGTGACTGGAAGGAACGTTGCTTCCTTCTGATGTTAAGTTGTTGAAAAGTACAAGGTGAAGCGAAGCGGAACGTTGTTACCATATCTAGCTACACGGGCTAGCTCTTCGGAAAAAAGATAAAATCTGCCTGTGGCAAAAAGCGCCACAAACATATTTTCCTATTTTTCTGTCAGAGCTGAACGAGCCCGCTACGCTTTTAATATTATCTAGCTTCAAGAGCTAGCTTTTCGGGAAAAAGATAAAATCTGCCTGTGACAGAAAGCGTCACAAACATATTTTCCTATTTTCCTGTCAGAGCTGAACGAGCCCGCTACGCTTTTAATATTATCTAGCTTCAAGAGCTAGCCTTTCGGGAAAAAGATAAAATCTGCCTGTGATAGAAAGCGTCACAAACATATTTTCCTATTTTCCTGTCAAGGCTGAGCGAGCTCTTTCAGCTTTTAATGTCATCTGGCTGCACAAATCAATCCTTAGGAAAATAGATAAATTGTCAGTGAAACAAAGAACGTTTCAATGCCAATTTCCTAATTTTCTACAGGATTAAGTGATTTGTTCCGCTTTTAAATTAGGAGGTAAGTAAGTATGAATTTAGAAAATGCAACGATAATTACAGCAATGGTCACCCCTTTTGATGAAAGTGGCGCAATTGATTTTGCTAAGCTGCCTCAATTAGTAGACCATTTGCTTGATCATCATACAGAAGGAATTATTTTAGCTGGTACGACCGGAGAGTCACCAACGTTAACGCATGATGAAGAGATTGAGTTATTCAATGAAGTGATTCGTTTGGTTGATGGACGAGTACCGATCATCTGTGGTGTGGGAACCAATGATACTCGGGATTCTGTTGAATTTGTGCAGGAAATCTCTGCGATTAGAGGAATCGATGCTGGTTTGGCGGTTGTTCCTTACTATAACAAACCGAATCAAGAAGGGTTGTATCAGCATTTTAAAGCGATTGCTGAAGCAAGTGATTTGCCAATCATATTGTATAACGTTCCAGGAAGAACAGTTGCAAGTCTTGATGTAGCGACAACTTTACGTTTAGCTGAATTGGATAATATCATTGCAATCAAAGAATGTTTTGGTTTAGATGCGTTAACTGAGTTGGTAGAAAAGGCGCCAAAAGACTTTTTAGTGTATACTGGAGAAGACTCCTTAGCTTTTTCAATAAAAGCAATAGGCGGACAAGGGGTAATTTCAGTAGCTAGCCATGTATTTGGTACTGAAATGTACGATATGTTCCAGGCGCTAGATCACGGAGAAATCAAAAAGGCTGCAAGCATTCAGCGTCAGTTACTACCTAAAATGAATGCCTTGTTCTCAGTACCATCTCCAGCACCTGTAAAAGCAGTGTTAAACCAAATGGGCATTTCCGTTGGCGATTTACGTTTACCTCTTGTACCATGTACTTCTGAAGAAAAGGCGAAAATTTTAAGCATACTGGATCTTTGATTCAGTATGAGAATATAGAGAGGTGAAATGAGTGAGTACAATAAAAATCGTTCCATTAGGCGGCGTTCGTGAAAATGGTAAAAATATGTACATCGCAGAAGTGGAAGATGAAATTTTTGTACTGGATTGTGGATTAAAATATCCAGAAAATGAGCTATTAGGGATTGATGTGGTAATTCCCGATTTTACGTATTTGGTGGAAAATATTGACCGTGTTGCAGGTATTTTCTTAACACATGGTCATGCCGATGCAATCGGAGCATTACCGTATCTTTTATCGAAAGTTCATGTACCAGTATTTGGTACGGCATTAACGATCGAGTTAGCAAAATTAAACGTAGGAGATCATGCAGATTCAAAAGATTTCAATGATTTCCACGTAGTCGATGCCCATACAGAAATCGACTTTGAACATGCTACGATCAGTTTTTTCCGCACAACACACACGATTCCGGATTCAATCGGAATCAATTTAAAGACCAAAGAAGGCAATATTGTTTATACAGGGGATTTCAAGTTTGATCAAAGTGCGATCCCAATGTATGAAACGGATTTTGGTCGTCTGGCAGAGATTGGCAGAGAAGGGGTTTTAGCATTACTAAGTGACTCATCTAATGCTGAAAATCCGGCTCAAGTAGTTTCTGAATTACAGATTGCAGACGAAGTTTTTGATACGATTCGTTACTGGGAAGGCCGCATTATTGTGGCTTGTGTAGCAAGCAATCTTCAACGTGTGCAACAAGTTTTAGATGCCGCACATCGTTCTAATCGTAAAATTGTTTTAACAGGTCAAGACTTCCAACGTATTATTAATACAGCAATCAAATTGGATAAACTAAAATTACCAAGTGAAGATTTGATTATTAATGTAAAAGATATGAAAAAATATCAAGCAGATCAGCTGGTGATTTTAGAAACTGGAACAATGGGTGAACCAATCAAGTCACTACAAAAAATGGCAAATGGAACACATCGTGTGATCAAAATCAAAGAAGGCGATTTGGTATACATTACAACAACGCCGACCACTGCGATGGAAACAGCTGTTGCTAAAACAGAAGACATCGTTTACCGCGCAGGTGGTGTAGTTAAACAGATTTCTGATAATATGCGTGTTTCAGGTCATGCAAGTCCCAATGACTTACAGCTGATGTTGAATTTGATGAAACCTAAATATTTTGTGCCGATTCAAGGTGAGTATCGTCAATTAGCTGCTCACGCTGATCTAGCCCATGAGCTAGGTATTCCATACAAAAACATTTTTATTACTGGACGAGGAGATATTCTTGAATACAGTAAACAAAAAATGAATGTTGCTGGGAGTACAACGGCTGATAATATCATGATCGATGGTATTGGTGTGGGGGATATAGGAAATATTGTCCTTCGTGATCGTAGAATCCTATCTGAAGATGGTATTTTTGTAGCAGTCGTTACGATCAATCGTCGTGAAAAACGCATTGTTTCACCTGCTAAAATCACTTCAAGAGGCTTTGTTTATGTTAAAACAAGCAAGGACTTGATGAAAGAAAGTAGTAGTATCGTGACAGAGATCGTTGAAAAACATCTTGAAAGTAGCGATTTTGAATGGAGCAAATTAAAACAAGATATCCGCGAGCAATTGAGCCGTTACTTGTTTGAACAAACAAAACGCCGCCCTGTGATCCTTCCAGTTATTATGGAAGCAACACAACGCAAAGGACGTAAAGCAGCAAATTAATCAATCGATCACTCAGTTAGCTATTATGACTGAGTGATTTATTTGTTTAAGCAGAAAGATGACTAATTTTTTACAGATACTGATTTTTTAGTTACAATGAAGTGATGAAGTTATCTAGCTTAGCAGACTAACTCTTTCAGCTTTTGCTTTGAAACACAGTGAAAGAAATGAACTGATGTTGAAAAGTACAAGCTGAAGTGAAGCGGAACGTTGTTACCATTGTAAAATAAGGAGGGAAGTTCATGGAGAAGAAACAAGAAACACGTTGGATCAAATTTCTTGGTGGTAAAAATTTATTATTCACGTTAGTTGCCTTGTTATTACTTGGTGCAGTGATTTTTATTTTTCATCAAGTTGGTTTTATTTTCGGGCCGATTGGTGTGATATTTAAAACGATTATTGGTCCAACGATTTTAGCATTGATTTTATATTATTTATTTAATCCAGTGGTCAATTGGCTAGAAAAACATAAAGTAAAACGTGTTTATGGCGTTTCGGCGATCTTTATTGTATTGATTACATTGATCGTCGTAGGAATCATTCTGGTCGTTCCGATTTTGCAAAAACAAGTTGATGGATTAGTCAAAAGTTTTCCGCAGTATATGAATGACCTAAACAAGATGGTCACGGATTTTTTCCATAACTCTGCATTAGAAAAACCGTTAGCCAATGCTTTAGATAGCATCCAAAAATGGTTTGACAATGTGTCTGATGGAATTGGTAGTTACTTTAGTAAGGCAGTGGAAGGGGCATCTACCGTATTTTCTACGTTAACAGGTTTTGCTTTAGTGATGGTGACCGCACCCATTATTACTTTTTTCCTATTAAAAGATGATCAAAAATTTTTCACCTTTGTTTTGAAGATTTTACCGCCCCGTTTTAGAAATGATGCCAAAGAAATCGGAGCAACCATGAGCAGTCAGGTTGGTGCTTATTTAAAAGGTCAGATTCTTGTTTCAATTTCGATTGGTATTTTAACGTTTATTGGTTTCTGGCTGATCAAGGTTCCGTATTCTGGAACGTTGTCGATCATTGTTGGTGTGACGGCTGTGATTCCCTATATTGGGCCAGTGATTGCCTTTATTCCGGCGGCAATCGTTGCTTTGATGGTTTCTTTCGGGATGTTTATCAAAATGACGATCGTTTGGATGATTGTTCAAATGTTGAACGGTCATTTGATTTCACCTCAAGTGATGGGGAAAAAGCTAGTTGTTCATCCATTAACGATTGTGATCGTATTGTTAGTGATGGGAGATTTATTAGGGATGTTCGGCCTTATTTTTGGTATTCCACTTTATGCGATCGCTAAAGTGTTGGTTACTTATATATTCCGTAAATTCAAGCAACGCTATAATCAATTTTATGGTGATAGCGGTGAATATGAAGATACTGAATTTTCAAAAGAAGAATATCTTGATGAATAGTTAAAAGAGCGCAAGTGAGTGGGAATCATTCAGCCAGTATATGCTGAACGGGTATCCACATGCTGGTGCTCTTTTTTTAAATCGTATCTTTTGTAATACTTTTTTTTAGGCGTTACAATTTAATCAACAGGAAAATAATATGTACATAAGGAGGGAAGTATATGAAACGATTACTGAAGACTATTTTTATGCTGATCATCGTGCTATTGTTTATTGGAACATTAGGGGTACTCAGTCAGCTGATCGACATTCCTTGGTTGACCGATCAAGTAGACTCGCTTTTATACAGCTATCCTTTGGGTAAGTCTCTTTTTGAAGGTATTTTACTCATTTTAGGGGGACTTTTGCTTCTTAGTCTGATCATTGTTTTTTCCGTATCAGGACGAAGAAAGCATTTAGTAGTGAAATCTGGTAAAGATCGAATCGACATTCCGAAAAGTACAGTAATCCAAATCGTAGAAGATACCTATAGTACGATTATTCACCCAGATAAAACGAAGTTGACTGTTAAAATCAAAGGCAAACAAAAAGTTGCTGTCAACGTCAGAGTCGATGTTAGAAGCAAAGAACGCTCTCGTCCGTTGGCAGAAGAAATCAAGGAACAATTACAACAATCATTGTCAGCTGCACTGGAATCGATTGATAGCCGAGTAACTGTTCAATTAAGAGAAAAAGATCCAATAGAAACAGGGGCATTTGGTAAAAAACAATCACGGGTGATTTAGGAGGGACAAGCCATGAATCAAGAGAAAAAAGATTATTGGATGAACGAACTGAGACCTTATCGTTTTCGGATAATTTGGACGACGGTATTTTTCTTACTCGCATTGATTTTGCTGTGGATTGGTTTTGGTAAGACACTTGTCTTGTTGATTTTTGCAGCAATCGGCTATATTATCGGAAAAATGCGGGATGAAGATTTAGATATTTATTCCTTGATAGATTCAGTCAGGTCTATGATCGGAATTTAAAAATAAGGTTAAGGAGTGAACGCAAATGACAGAAGCAGTACAAAATAATTCAAGTGCTTTAAAAACAAAGTTGACATTTGATGATGTAGTCATCAAAAAAATCGTAGGTGTGGTAATATCTGATAGCGATGGTATTTTGGGCTTGAGCGGTAATCTTTTTACTGATTTTGCTGATCGTTTTAGAGACAATGAAGATGTGACTAAAGGGATCGGTGTTGAAGTCGGTACCAAACAAGTGGCTGTCGACGTATCCGTGATCTGTAAATATGATGTAGCGATCTCAGAAGTTTTTGATGTTACTGTTGAAAAAGTCAAAGAAGCGATCAAACATATGACGGGCTTAGAGCTAGTAGAATTTAACATGAATGTCGATGACGTTATGACAAAAGAGCAATATTTGGAAAAATATCGTGGTAAAGATAGTGAAGAAAATAAGAAAGACAACTAGTCGATTTTTTTAATTTGTGCATTCTAATGAGACAACAACAAAATCAATGAGGTTGGGACGGAAATCTTTGAAATGTAGTTAGTGATTTTTTTGTTTCCACTGTTTATTCGGATTCTACGTAATAGGGCCATAACTCTATGAGTTATGGCCCTATTACGTGGACTTTTTAAATAGAGACATTTTCTACATGGAGTAAAAAACGTTTGATATCAAGCCTAGCTTGTTCAGAACTACCTGAATAGCCAGTCAATTTTCCGTTTTTGCCGATTACTCGATGACAAGGAACGATGATCGGAATCGGATTTTTACTATTTGCCTGACCAATTGCTCGAACAGCTTTTGGCGAATCAACAGCTTGAGCAATATCTAAATAGCTACGGGTCTCACCATAAGGAATTTGATAAAGAGCTTTCCAAACATTTCTCTGAAATTTAGTGCCGCCGTGAATGGATAAAGGGACAGTAAAACAAGTGCGTTGACCAGCAAAATATTCTTTCAGCTCTTTAGCAGCGTGTTCTGTAAATTGATTGGTTTGATGCTGTTTTAGTTCAGAAAAAGAGATAGTAGTTAGACCTTCATGGTCGGCATCTAACCAAATAGAGCCAAAAGGAACATTAAGTTTCATTATTTTCTCCTTTATTGTGTGGTTACTTTATTATACTTCATCTGGAAGTGTGGTACTATATTTTTATATATAGAATTTGGGGGCGATAGAATGGAAGAAATCGTCATCTTTCACACGAATGATTTACATTCACACTTAGAAAATTGGCCTAAAATCAGAAGATATTTACGCTCTCAAAAAGCACAATATGAGCTGGCAGGTAAAACAGTTTTGACTGTGGATTTAGGCGATTTTGTCGATCGTTGGCATCCGTTGACAGAAGCTACTGATGGTCAAGCAAATGTAGAATTGATGAATGAGATCGGTTATGATGCCGCTACAATCGGCAATAATGAAGGCGTAGGGAATTCTAAAGAGCAGCTGAATCATTTATATGATCATCGGCATTTTGATGTATTATTAGGAAACTTGTTCGATTTAAAAACCGGTCAAGCACCTGACTGGGCAAGCCCTTATAAAATTATAGAAACTAAGTGTCATACAAAGATTGGTTTGATTGCATTAACAGCGCCATTTCCTTTAACCTATAGACCAAATGGCTGGGATATCCGATCTACGAAAGAGACCTTACCAGCATTGATCAGAGACGTTCAGCCCCAATGTGACGTGCTTGTTTTAATGAGTCATTTGGGGATTGACGAAGATATTAAAATCGCCAATCAATTTCCCGAAGTCAATGTATTACTAGGGTCACATACGCATCATTTATTTAAACATGGGGAAAAAATCAATCGTACACAACTTTCTGCTGCTGGTAAATTTGGCTATTATATTGGAGAGGTTCATTTAAGCATTGAAAATGGTAGGATTATTCATAGTGAAGCCAAAGCAATCCCGACTAGTGATTTCCCACTAGCATCAGAAGACCAACGAGAAGGTGATGACTACTTGGCTTTAGGACATCAACTGTTGAAAGCACAAAAAATTGCTGAAATAAAACAACCATTGCTGGTTGATTTGAATGCTGAACAACCGTTGATTGTAACGACCTTAAAAGCAATAAAAGAAAAAGGCCAGACAGAAGCTGCAATTTTAAACAATGGCCTATTTTTATCTGATATTCCAAAAGGAATCGTGGATGCAGACCAACTTCATGAAAGTCTGCCTCATCCAATGCATTTGATTCGGGTGACTTTATCTGGGACAGAATTGCTTCGAATGATCCGAGAGATGGAAAAAAATCGCAATTATCTAAGAATGTTTCCGATTACTGGAATGGGTTTTCGCGGTAAAGTTTTTGGAGAGCTTTACTATGATGGCATAACGTATGAGTTGCAAAAGCAACAAGTGCTGTGGCAAAATCGACCAATCGAGCCGCTAGGTGAATACACTTTCACAACAGTCGATCACTTCATGTTTATTCCGTTTTTCCCAACGATCGAGCTTGCGGGCAAGGTGGAGTTTATTTTCCCAGAATTCCTCAGAACGGTTTTAGGGAACTACTTGAACACGCACTACCCAATCCAATAAAAACAAGGTATAATAAACTTTAGGCGGTGAAAAAATGACAGAAAAAGTAAATAAACCATACAAATCAGCGAAACCAGCTAAACATAAAGAAGAACCAACAGCAACGTTAACAGAAGAAATCACAGCTGTTCTTGAAGAGATAAAAGAAGAACCAGTCAAAGAAAAGAAAAAAGGTGAAGTTGTCACACTGGTAGACGAAGTTCATGTAACAATCGGTGAACGCCAATACCTTTTGGTGAAAAATCATCGTGAAGCTTTTGACGGCGAGCGTTTGGGCGAGCGTTTTAGTGATGTTCTTTCCAGATATGATTATATTGTCGGTGATTGGGGATATGACCAGCTTCGCTTAAAAGGTTTCTTTAATGAGTCAAATCGGAAGGCTGCACCTGAGCAAAGAATCGATACATTAGAAGATTATTTATATGAATATTGTAATTTTGGTTGTGCTTATTTTGTGATTGAACGAGTAGGTGGCAAACGAGAAAAACAACAAACTCGCCGTAAGAAACCAAATAAAAAGCCAATCCACCAAAATCAAGCTCATACTGAAGAAAAACGAGTTCCAGTTAACAATAAAACCAAACCGGTGATAAAAAACCGTAAAGAAAATGAACCCCAAAAAGCAGTTATTGGTAAGCCAAAAAGTGAGGCTGCTAAAGGTCGCTCATTTACTATTCGCCAACGTGAGGAGTAATCATTTGTGGAAAAACATTACCAAGGGTATTTAATTGATTTAGATGGTACGATTTATCTAGGAAAAGAAGTAATTCCAGCAGGTAAACGCTTTGTTGAGTGTCTACAGGAATTAGCGTTACCATTTCTTTTTGTGACCAACAATACGACTAAAACACCAGAAGCGGTTTCCGAGCGATTAGCGCAAGAGTTTGATATTCATGTTTCAGCTAAAACAGTCTATACTGCTAGTCTTGCAACGATCGACTATATGAAAGAGCAAGGAAAAGGCAACCGTGTTTACGTGATTGGGGAATCTGGATTAGTCGATTTGATATTATCGGCTGGTTTTGTTTGGGATGAAGAGACACCAGATTATGTGGTAGTTGGTTTGGATACCGATATTAATTATGAAAAATTTGCAACGGCGGCCTTGTGTATCAGAAATGGTGCGACGTTTATCGGTACAAATCCTGATAAAAGCATTCCAACTGAGCGTGGCTTATTACCTGGTGCCGGCTCATTTATTTCATTAGTTCAAACAGCAACACAAACGGATCCAATCATGATTGGAAAACCAAATGCAATTATTATGAATGAAGCCTTGAAAGTGATGCAACTAGACAAAGAACAGGTAGTAATGGTTGGTGATAACTATGAAACGGATATTCAATCGGGCCTTCAAAATGGGATTGATAGTTTATTAGTTTTATCCGGCTTTACAGCAAAATCAGCAGTTCCTAGTTTACCTGAACAGCCAACCTATGTTGTCGATTCGCTAGATGAATGGATTTTTTGAGATGAAAAGGAAAGAGCAAAGCTGGGTTTGGCGTGAGCGCGCTGGAATTGTCTGTTTGATTTTGACGATCATCTCTTTGAGTATTACGTTAACCATTAATTTTCGACCATTGTATATGATCGATATCGACGTACTAAATATTTTAGATTATGTTTCACTTGATAAAGCAGACTTGTTAAAAAATTATGGGGAATTAATGTCCTATCTAAACAATCCATTCAATCACACACTGCAATTATCAGATTTTCCTGTATCAAAAAGTGGTGCCTTTCATTTTTATGAAGTCAAAAGACTTTTTTTACTCTGTTATGGCGTACTGATTGTTACGATAATTCCCAGTGGCTTCTTTATTAAGCGTTTGATCAAGGATAAACGAGTGTGGCGCTTGATTCGTCCATTTCAATGGGGAATGATCATTCCTGTGATTTTTGGAACGATCATGGCCTTTGGTTTTGATCAATTTTTTGTGGCCTTTCATGGTGTGTTTTTCAATAATGATGATTGGTTATTTGATCCTGTGACGGATCCAATCATCAATGTATTGCCAGAAACATTTTTTATGCATTGCTTTATTCTCTTTTTTGTTTTACTAGAATTATGTTTCTTGATTGGTATCCTTTTTGGGAAACGAGAATTAAAAAAAATATAATTACTGGATTAAGTTGCTAGAAGTAGACTGTAAAGTTTGCTTCTAGCTTTTTTATGTAGGTAGCTTTGTAATATTCTTTTACTGCATAATAAAGTGAAAAATTAAATTATTGACATTTTAAGCAGGTGCCTTTATAATATGGAACAGGTACCTGATTTATATTTTTTTAATGGAGGAATCGATTATGGAAGAACAATCATTGATGGAACAGTTTCTAAGGTTACAAGGGATGATGCAAAGATATTTTATGAAACGTCGTAGAGAACATGGACCTTTTGGAAATCCTCATCGAGGACAAGGCAGAGTTTTAAGCTTGCTAAAACTCAAACCTGAAACAACCCAAAAAGAATTGTCTTATTTGTTGGATATGCGTCCTCAATCGTTAGGTGAATTGCTAGCTAAATTAGAAAAAAATGGGTACATTAGCCGAGAACCACTTGAAAGCGATCGCCGTGTAATGGTGATTCGTTTAACTGAGGCTGGTATGGCAGCAGCTGATAATAACGATCAAGAAGAAGCGACGATCTTTGATGTATTGACTGAGTCAGAACAAGAATCGTTTAAAATCATCATAAGTAAACTACTTGATGCCTTGGAATCTGAGATACCAGAAGAAGAACGTGGTTTTAAAGGACACCATATGCACGGTCGCGGTAGACATGGTGGTCCACGACACGGTTTTAATAATGGAAAAATGGGACGTGACTTTGATCCACGGGAGATGTTTGGTGGACCTGGTTTTCCTAAAAATGGAAAATTTGGGTTTGACCCATCAAAAGAAGCAACTGATGAGGAAGATGATGGGTTTAGTGATTTTTAATAAATAGCGATAAAAATCAGCATAAGCTAGGACAGAAGTGTTTACTTCTAAGCGTTGAGAATGGCACTTGTGATCCAGCTAGATGTTTGTAATTCGGATGTGAGACAAAAGTGATTGATCCTTTTGTCTCACATTTTTTAATTTTTTATCTAGTTTCGATAACTAGATTGAATGTTTTTGAAAAAAATGTTAAACTGTTTTAGTAAGTAGAAGGAGGGGTCTTGTGAATGAAATAAAATCCTCTTTACGAGTTTGGGGAGAAGAGTTAGTAGACGTCCACTTGCCAAGATGGCATGAACTACCTGAATTAGAACTATATATGGATCAAGTCATCACACTTGTAGAGCGATACTTATCTCCAGTTATTTTAAAAGAAAAACATACATTGTTGACTTCATCAATGGTCAATAATTATGTCAAGCTGGGCTTGATTCCAGCGCCTAATAAAAAACGCTATAATCAAAAACACTTAGCATTTTTAATTGCAATCACGTTATTAAAACAAGTACTGACAATCCCAGAAATCAAGCAGGGCATCCTTTATCAAGGTGCAGCTGTTGGAATCCGAGAAGCGTATAATTTATTTTGTGAAGAACAAGAAGCAGCGATTGCTGTTGTGGTTGCACAAGCTTTAGGGAATGAATCTGTGGCAGCATTTGATCAGCAGATACCTGTAGAATTTTTGATTGTAAAAGGTGCAACATTGTCATTTGCAACGAAGTTATTCACTGAAAAGGTAATTGAGTTAGCTCAAAAAAACTTAAAAGAAGATGAGGAACAATCGAATGAATAAAGAAAAAATTGCTCTATTAGTAGACTCAGGAACAGATGTACCACAAGAATTAGTGGAACAATATGGCATGTATATGATTCCGTTACAAATTATCTATAAAGATCGTATTTATACGGATAAGGTAGATATTACACCAGAAGAAGTATACGAACGTTTACCGATTGAAATTCCAAGCACTTCTTTACCAGATGGCGAAACGATTACTAAGATTTTTGAAAAAATTAAAGCAGATGGTTATGAAAATTTACTGGCTGTTACGATTTCTAGTGGATTGAGTGGAACATTTAACGTGGTACGTTTGATTGCAGAAGATTTTGAGGGGTTAGATACCTTTGTTTTAGATACAAAAAATATTGGGATCGGTAGTGGCCTCCAGGCAATCGAAGCAGCAAAATTGATTGAAGCAGGTCATTCATGGGATGAGCTTAAAACGAAATTAACAAATGACGTAAAAAAAGCCAAAGTCTTTTTTAATGTAGCAACATTAGAATATTTACAAAAAGGTGGACGAATTGGATTAGTGGCTTCAATTTTAGGAAATGCGTTAAAACTAAATCCAATCATCTCGTGTAATAGTGACGGTGTCTATCACACTGTAGCGAAAGCGCGTGGTAGAAAGAAGAGTCTAGATAAAACCTTTGAATTAATCAAGGCGTTTATTGGAGAGCATCAGAAGTTTGTATTGGCGGTAGCGCAAGGACAAGCTGTAGAAGAAGCGGAAGCTTTTTATGAAAAGTTGAAAGCAAACTTCCCTCAGGCAGAAAAAATTTATTTTGGAACGATTAGTCCTGCCTTAGTCGTTCATACTGGACCAGGACTATTAGGAATCGGTATCCAGCTTTTAGATTAAAAAATCAATACCAACAAAGGAGTGTTTAATAAATGCTTTTTGTTGGTAGTTTTTTTATTTACCTCTTATCATTATGTTCATCAATCAAATTGAAATATTACTCATTAAACTTTCTCTCAATTTTAGTTGAAATTATCACGAAAATTTTCATGAATGTGATAATCTGTTTAGAATAAAGTGAAGGGAGGGAAATCTATGAAAAAGCAATTGCAGAATGTCTTGGAACATTTATCTTAGTTTTCTTTGGTACAGCAACCGCAGTTTTAGGTGGCGGGATTGAGGGGATCGGTACGACGGGGATTGCTTTAGCTTTCGGTTTGACGATCATTGCAGCAGCTTACAGCATTGGTACAATTTCAGGTGCGCATTTGAATCCAGCAGTTTCATTAGGAATGTGGGTCAATAAACGAATTTCAACAATGGACTTACTTTATTATATCGTGGGACAAATCGTTGGTGGTTTGATCGCGTCATTTGCTTTGTTAACAGTTTTAAACGCTTCTGGCAAAGAGACAACAAACTTAGGCCAAAATGCTTTTGGTGACTTAAGTGCTTTTGGTGCTTTAATGGTAGAAATTATTTTAACCTTTATTTTTGTTTTAGTTATCATGACTGTAACGAGTGCTAAAAAAGGCAATGCGAACCTTGCAGGCATTGTCATTGGTTTGACGTTAACAATGATTCACTTAGTTGGTATTCCACTAACTGGTACATCTGTTAACCCAGCCAGAAGTTTAGCACCAGCGATTTTTGTTGGCGGTGAAGCATTATCTCAAGTTTGGGTATTTATTGTAGCTCCGCTAATTGGTGGTCTACTTGCAGCTTTAGTCGGCAAATACTTACTTGATACTGAAGACTAAAGTAGTCTAAAAACACTTGCCTGATAAAAAAATTGTCAGGTAAGTGTTTTTTTAGCTTTTACATATTTTTCATGCCTGTTTGGTAATGATCGAATAAAGGGTCAGATAAAGTGAAGGTAAAGGTATCTCTATCAACATGACCAACTACTTTGGGACTAAGATAAAGTTCAATCAGAAATTGAGCCATCTCTTTTGCGGTATGGAAGGTTGAAAAAGCTTCAGTGTAGTCATAAGACTGCGAACCATTTGCTATTTGTGCGAATTCAGTTTCTGTCGCTGCTGGTGCTAAGACTTTCACTTTCAAAGGAGCGCCTTTTGCTTGTAACTCTAAAGCAAGTCCTTCGGTAAAAGCACTGACATAAAATTTAGTTGCGCAATAAGTGACAGCATTCGGAACATTTTTATACCCGCCAGCAGATGAAAGATTAATCAATTGGGTATTTTCTACATTTTCGTAGTCTGTAACATATAGCGTAGAAAGTAACGTCAATGCTTCAACGTTCAGCTGTAACATTTGGCCTACTTTATCTAAATCTTGCTTTGCTACGGTATGATAATAACCTAAGCCGGCATTATTGATCCAAGTCTCGATAACATACTTTTTTAAATCAGCATATAAGGTCAGAACAGATTCTCTTTGTGATAAATCTGCTACTTTGACTATGACCTCTAAATCAGGAAATTCTGATACAATTGCTTGTTTTAATTGATCAAGCCGCTCTTTTCTTCGAGCAATCAAAATCAAATTCTTGCCTAGTTTGCTAAACGCTTTTGCCGCTTCCAAACCTATTCCAGAACTAGCTCCTGTGATCACTGTATACTTCATAAATTTTTCCTCCTAATAATTTATTTTGGTGGTACAATCAAAGTATAAGGATTAGAGTAGGCTCTATAGCAAGCATAAACTAAATAAGGAGTGAAAAAATGTATACAATCAGTGAATTTTCAAAAAAAATTGGCATAAGTGAATATACATTAAGGTATTATGAAAAGGAAGGACTGATCGAACCATCTAGAGATCAGCATAATTATCGGATGTATGGTGATCAAGATATTGAGTGGGCAAGTTTTGTGATAAAATTAAAAAATACAGGAATTGAGTTAAGAGAAATCAAAAAATACACTGAGTTAAGAAAAATCGGTGATTCAACGATTTCTGAGCGAAAAGAATTACTATTAAACCATCGAGTAAAAATTCTAGCTGAATTTGAAAAAACAAAAAGTCACCTACAATTATTAGATGATAAACTTGCCTTATATGATCAAATGGAAAAAGAGTATACTAACTAACCCCAATGTGCACAACACGTCTAGTGAAAGCATCATTGGGGCTTTTCATTTAAAAAAAGGTGATTTTTTGCTGTTTCGTATCAACTGTAGCGTTATCTCCAATTGGAATTGTAAAAATCGGTTGTGTATGACCAAAATTCATATCGTAAATTACAGGTATTTCTCGTAATAGCGGATACTTTGCCAAAATGGTCAAAAGACGTTCTTCCGTCATTTCAGTTTCTTGAGGAAAACGGCCAATGAGTAGCGCTTGCGGATGTTTGACAACTTGAAGTAAAGCGGCTAAACCACGAGCAAAATCATGATAGTCATCTTCCTCAGCACTTTCGATAAATAAAATTGAACGTTCAAGTTCAGGCAAGAAGCGTGTTCCAAAAAGTAATTGGAACGTACCAAGATTACCACCATAGCAAGTCCCAGTGACAGGCTTTGAGTGACTATAAATTTTCCATTCATTGGCATGTAAGACCCGTTGTGGTTCAGCTAGATACCATTCGTCTTGACTCCAGGTTTTAGAAGCGGATAATTCAAAGGCATCTTCTGTAGCCGTTGCCTGTAAAAAAGCTAACGTCTGATAAGGCTGAAGTTCCTCCATTTGAAAACTGGAAAAATGAGGGCCTACATAAGTCAACAGCTTGGTTTTAGTAGTAATCGCATTACATAAGGCTGTGATGTCGCTATACCCACAAAAAACTTTTGGATGACGTTTGATTAATTCAAAATCCAAATACGGCAGTAATTCATTACTATTGAATCCGCCGATCGCTGTAAGTATTCCTTTGACGTTATCATCTGAAAATGCTTCATGGAGGTCTTTTACCCGACTCATGATCGAAGATGAACCAAGAGAGTCTCGTTCGGTTGTGTGTTCAGAAAAGGTTACCGTAAAGCCCAAGGCATTTAATTTTTCCGTGGCTGCTTGAATACCAAAGTCAGTTAAATGTGAAAAACTGCTAGATGGAGCAATGACTCGAATCTCATCGCCAGCTTGTAATCGTGGTGGTTTCATTTTATCGCTTCCTTTAAACATCTTATACTCAATTATAGTCAGAAACTCAGTGTTTTTGCAAGATATAGATGAGAAAGAGCAAGGTCTCTTTATGTCAAAGATGAAACAGTGGACAAAATAAGGTATAATGGGAGAGAATATGATTAACGAATCTAATGATGAAAGAAAAAAGAGGTGTCTCTTATATGAAAAAAATATTAGTTGTAGATGATGAAAAGCCGATTTCAGAAATAGTGAAATACAATCTTACAAAAGAAGGATACGAAGTTTTTACAGCGTATGATGGTGAAGAAGCTGTTGAGAAGGTTAAGGAAGTGGAACCAGATTTAATCATTCTTGATTTGATGCTACCGAAAATGGACGGTTTGGAAGTTGCTAGAGAAGTGCGTAAGACCTATGATATGCCCATTATTATGGTGACTGCTAAAGATTCTGAAATCGATAAAGTGTTAGGATTAGAGCTAGGTGCGGATGACTACGTAACAAAACCATTTTCAAATCGTGAACTAGTAGCCCGTGTGAAAGCTAATTTACGTCGTGGCGCATCTAGTGCTAAAGAAGCAGAATCAACGACACAATCAGAATTAACGATTGGCGATTTAACGATCCATCCAGATGCTTATATGGTCTCAAAACGTGGTGGTAAAATTGAACTGACACATCGTGAGTTTGAATTACTTTATTATTTAGCGAAACATATCGGACAAGTGATGACCCGAGAACATTTATTGCAAACTGTTTGGGGCTATGATTATTTTGGAGACGTTCGTACCGTAGATGTGACTGTTCGTCGTTTGAGAGAAAAGATCGAAGACAGCCCAAGCCACCCAACTTACTTAGTAACACGTCGTGGGGTTGGGTATTATCTACGAAACCCTGAACAGGAGTAATGATATATGAAGAAAAAAGTTCACTTTTTTCAATCGGTAAACTTTAAGATTGCGCTATCGTTTATTTTACTGTTATTGATTGCGATTCAAATTATCGGTGGTTATTTTATTCGAGAGTTAGAGTCAACAACAATCAGAGACTATAAGAAGAATGTTGACTCTCAAGTGACCCAATTAACAAGTACTTTGAGTGCTAAGTTAGGTGAAAAAGATCGTGATCGAACAGAAATCGATGCGAATCTGAAAAAAATATTGAGTGATTTCTCTGCCTCTGATACGATCGAAGCTCGTGTTGTTGATGACAAAGGAATCGTCAGAGCAACCAGTGATCTGAATCAGCAAGGAATCGTTGGAAAGAAAAATGATTACCGTGACTTGAATGATTTCAGTGCAAAAAAATATTCCGCAATGGATAATGATAAACGTGTATATATCAATGTTCAGCCTATCCAATCCCCGACTGGCGATACAGTCCTCGGGGTTCTTTATGTTAAAAGTAATACCGAAGGAAAATATAAGGAAATCACAGATACTGCCCGAATCTTTTTTACAGCTTCCGTTATTGCGGGAGCAATTTCAATCATTGTTACACTATTGATTGCACGATCAATCACTCAACCAATCGGTGAAATGAGGGAGCAAGCTTTGCGGATTGCTAAGGGTGACTATACGGGGAAAGTCAAAGTCTATGGAAAAGATGAATTGGGACAATTGGCTGAAACCTTCAATCAACTTTCCGAGCGAATCGAAGAAGCGCAAGAAACGATGGAAGCAGAGCGGAATCGTTTAGATAGTGTGTTAGCCCATATGACGGATGGGGTTATCGCAACAGATAGACGAGGAAAAGTCATTACGATCAATGAAATGGCACTTTCTTTACTAAATGTAAAAGACGAAGATGTTATTGGTTCTTCTTTGCTAGAACTATTAGATATAGAAACAGACTACACTTTGCGAAAATTATTGGAAGAACCAGAAGAGATCTTGATCGATCGTTCGTTATCTTCAATGGAAGAAGATCAAATGATCATTCGAGTCGATTTTGCGATGATCCGTAGAGAGTCTGGTTTTATTACTGGATTGGTTTGTGTGCTGCATGATGTAACAGAACAAGAGAAAAACGAACGTGAACGCCGAGAGTTTGTGTCTAACGTTTCTCATGAACTACGAACGCCGTTGACAAGTATGCGCAGCTATATTGAAGCATTGAGTGAAGGGGCATGGGAAAATCCTGAGATTGCGCCTAATTTCTTAAAAGTGACATTGGAAGAAACGGACCGTATGATCCGAATGATTAATGATCTACTGAATTTATCACGAATGGATTCTGGCAATGGTGAGTTGCAGCTAGAGTATGTAAATTTCAATGAGCTGATCAATTTTGTTTTAGACCGTTTTGATATGATGGTAGAAGCAAACGAGAAAAATTACACGATTCATCGTGAATTTACCAAACGTGACCTGTGGGTTGAATTAGATACAGATAAAATAATCCAAGTTTTGGATAATATCTTAAATAATGCTATCAAATATTCGCCAGATGGAGGCGCAATTACGTGTCGCTTACTTGAAACCCATAACAATGTTGTGTTTAGCGTAACGGATCAAGGACTAGGTATCCCCAAAAAAGATGTCCATAAAGTCTTTGAACGTTTTTATCGTGTGGATAAAGCGCGTGCCAGAGAACAGGGTGGAACTGGTCTTGGTCTGGCTATTTCAAGAGAAGTAGTCAAAGCACATAATGGTGCGATTTGGGTTGAAAGTCAGGAAGGTCAAGGATCTACCTTTTATATATCCTTACCTTATGAACCTTATGAGGAGGATTGGTGGGAATGAAAATAGCAGAAAAAATTGTGAGGATCGGTTTAATTTTTTTAGTATTGCTCAGTTTGTATCTTTCATTCACCATTTGGGTCAGCTCTTCGAAAAAAGAAGCACCAGATAAAAATGACTCACAAGTTGCTACAACCGTAATTAATGAACGAATAGATACTGATGTATTTTTACCCTTACGTTTGGTTCGTATGCAAAATGGAAAATCAGAAATGAATAATAGTGAAAATTTAATTACCAACATTCAAAATGAAATCAAACATAGTTCTTTTGGAAAGCTAACCCAAACGGTCAGTGGGGATTCAGATCAATTTGAAAGTTATTTATCAATGGATCAGGGCTTTGAACTGCTTTATGAAGGAGCTTTTTTGTTAAACGAATATATTTCGGTCTATAATTTAGACCTTAAATTGACGGATATCGGAGTGGATGAAATTTACTTTACTTGCATTCAAGTGGACTTAACTCAAAATAAGATTCGCTTCCTAGATTTTAATCGTAAAGACGTTTATGAAGCACCGATCACTATTAATAGTGAGAAGGTTCAAAATTTGATGAATAAAGTCGGGGTACAATATAACCCGATTTCAGAACAGCAAGTAGTTTCTGGCAAACATTATTATTTGTCAGAAGACTTAAAGATGAAAAAATACAGTTATATTTTGGCTTCCCAACCTGTTACTAAGTTTCGCAATGCTTTTTTCTCTAATGCTGAAGATATCCAGACAAATGAAGATAGTCAAGACTTATCTTATACAAGCGGCAGTGAACGTTTGACAGCAGATGAAAAACTCGGCACGATTCATTTTAACGGAGATATCGAAGCCCGAACGGCGCAGGATAATATTTATTCTGACAGTTTCAAGTATATCAAAAAACTTGGAACAAATATGGGGAATATTCGTTATTTTGATCGGACTAATGCGGAGATCAGTTATCGAACATTTGTAGAAGGTTTTCCAGTTTTCAGTGAAAATGACAAAGGACAGGTTCGCATTACGATCGGTAACGATCAAGCAGAAAAATCAAGTGTCGTTATCGAAACAAGTGTGGATACGATCCAAGTGCCGATTCCTTCAGAAGAAGAAGTGGATTTAAAGGGTACTGAAAATTTATTAGAACAACTAACTGTCAACGGCGCCGATCAGTCAAAAATCAGTTCGATGGTGATTGGATATACTTGGCATAAAATCGAAGAAGTAACCCAAGTGGTTGATCTGACTCCAGAATGGTATATTCGCTACGAAGATAAGTGGTATCCAGAACGAGAATTACTGGAATATCTAGCGAAGTTGGAGGTGGAATAATGGACTTCAAACGAATCGAATGGATTTTTTTCTTAGCTTTCTTGGGGTTGAATATGTTTCTTTTTGGTATCTATCAAGAAGGGTTAAAGGAAGAAAACAATGTTTCTTTCTCTGATCAAACGGATAGCATCGAAAAGCGACTTGGTAAAGATGGTATTACCTATAAAGGTACACTTTCAGGAGAGAAAAAGGAAGGCTATTATCTAAGTGGAGAACAAACCAATTTCTACGATGAAATTCAAAAAGAACGTGATACAAGAGATCGTAATTTTTTTAAAAACGGGATCGAACTGTTGGATAATTCATTGACTGTTTATCCTCAGATGAATTATGCTCAGACGAGTTACTTTATTGATGAAAAAAATGTCGAAAAATCATTAGAAGCGTTTTTGAATGATAAGGACAGTGTTTTATTTGGAAACCAGTATCGCTATTTGTCTGATTTCTCTAATTTAGATGGAGAATTCCCAGAGATAGTTGTTTCTCAAAGTTATAAGAATATTCCATTTAAAGATGACACTGCTCAGATTTCATTAAAATTAGAAAAATCAGATGAATCGGACAACATCCACAAAATTTACAAATATACTCAAACCCATATTCAAGGGATCGAGGAATTACGTGATAAGACTGATTTATCCTCTGAACGTGATGCTATTGAAACGCTGTATATCAATAACAAGATTCCAAGTAATGCTAAGATCACGTTTATGAAGTTAGCTTACACGAGAATTTATAAAATTCGTGAGAAAAATGTTTATGTACCAGTCTGGTTCATCGGAATCAAAGCTAGCGGTAGTAATTTGCAGATCGAACAAGTAAATGCTATGAGCAATACGATCATCACGAATAATATAGTCCCAAAGGTGGAAAATCAGTAAGGATGGTTGTATAATAGGTAGCTGTAGACTAATGAAGGGAAGCGAATAGAAAAATGAGTCAAGAAAAAGCATTTAACATCAGCATTCTTGCCAGCGGCAGTACCGGTAATTCCCTTTTTATTGAAACAGAGAATAAGAAGCTACTTATAGATGCAGGACTAAGTGGGAAAAAAATCACTTCCTTATTGGCAGAAGTGGATCGTAAACCAGAAGACTTAGATGCTATTTTAGTGACGCATGAGCATCGGGATCATATTCATGGTGTTGGTGTACTGGCTAGAAAATATAAATTAGATGTTTATGCAAATGAAAAAACATGGGCAGCCATGGATCCATTGATCGGTAATGTGGCACTTGAGCAAAAACATATCTTTGATATGGGGAAAGTATTAACATTTGGCGACATGGATATTGAAAGTTTTGGTGTTTCTCATGATGCAGCTGCGCCACAGTTTTATCGTTTCTATAAAGATAATCGTTCATTTGTAATGTTGACGGATACGGGTTACTGTAGTGATCATATTCGTGGGACGATCAAAGATGCTGATGCTTATTTGATCGAAAGCAATCATGAATTAGAAATCTTACGGATGGGTCCTTATCCTTGGAGTTTAAAACAACGAATACTTGGTGATAAAGGTCATTTATCAAATGATGATGGCGCCTTAACAATGTCTGAAGTGATCGGAGACCAAACGAAACGAATTTATTTAGGCCATTTAAGTAAAGAAAACAATACGAAAGAACATGCTAGAATGGCAATGGAGTCGATTTTAGCTGAAAAGGGTCTAGGTGTGAATTTTGATTTTAATGTTTATGATACTGATCCTGAGTCAGCTTCAGAAATGTTTGCAATCTGATACACGGTAGGGAAGACAAAATCGCTTTTTGATTTTGTTTTCCCTTTTCTATTATTTAGTAAAGTTATTATAGATGTTTTAATAAACTCGATCTTGGCTTGTTTTTTTTAAATGGCTGCAGTATAGTTAACTATATTTTTGAATGTGAAAAATCCATTATGAAAGATGCAGTGGTGGCTGTTTTTCAGACAAGGCTGAACGAGCTCGCTTCGCTTTTGCTTTGAAACACAGTGAATAAAATGAACTGATGTTGAAAAGTACAAGGTGAAACGAAGTGGAACGTTGTTACCATATATTATCTAGCTACACGAGCTAGCCTTTCGGAAAAAAGATAAAAATAGAATGTGACAAAAAGCGTCACAGTCAATTTTTCCTATTTTTCTGTCAAGGCTGGATGAGCTCGCTTCGCTTTTATGATTATCTAGCTGCGTGGGCTAGTATCTCGGAAAAAAGATAAAATCTGTGTGTGGCAAGGAACGCCACAACATATTTTCCTATTTTTCAGTCGAGACTGAATGAGCCCACTACGCTTTTATTGTTAGGAGGAATTTGATGTTTCAGTTTTTACCTCATTCAGTTTTACAAATGGGTACTATTTTTTTGTCGATCGTGATCGAAGCTTTACCGTTTGTGATGTTAGGTTGTGTCATATCGGGCACTTTATATGTATTTTTAACGCCAGACAGAGTTAAAAAGTTATTACCTAAAAATAAATTTTTATCGATCATTGTTGGGAGTCTACTGGGGTTCTTTTTTCCTTCTTGTGAGTGTGGTATTGTACCAATCGTTCATCAGTTTGTGAAAAAAGATGTGCCGACTTATACAGCTTTTGCGTTTATGATCACAGCACCGATCATTAATCCAATTGTGCTTTTTTCAACCTATATCGCCTTTGGGAATTCCTTTAAATTTGTGATTTGGCGGGTTCTTGGTAGTATGCTGGTAGCATTAGTTGTTGGTGTTTGGTTGGCTTATATCAATAAGGAACCGATTCTACAACAAACAGAAATTGCGGCTTGTAGGATAGAAGAAACAGAGCATCATCATGAAACAGAAGGTTTTTGGCATAAGTGTTGGTCGGTGTTGACACACGGAATAGATGAATTTTTTGATACAGGGCGTTATTTGATTTTTGGTTCTCTGTTAGCGGCAGCTATGCAGACTTATTTACCAACCGGTGCGATTTTACAGTTAGGCCATACTAAGCTTTTAGCGATTCTGGTTATGCTTGTGTTAGCAGCTACGTTGTCATTGTGTTCAGAAGCAGATGCGTTTATTGGTTCTTCTCTATTAAGTTTATTTGGAAATGGTCCAGTTGTCGGGTTCTTGGTTTTTGGTCCAATGGTGGATATCAAAAATCTGTTGATGATGAAACGCTATTTTAAAACGTCGTTTATGTTAAAATTTGTTGGGATCGTAACAGTCGTAGTCAGTCTGTATGCACTAGCGATTTGAGGAGGGAAGCAAGATGATCAGATTTTTGATTTTAGTGGGTTATACTACATTAATGATGTATCTACAAGTTTCAGGTAGATTGAATCAATATATAAACGTCCATTATCGTTATTTAGCTATTTTATCGATGGTGCTTTCTTTTGTGCTCGCAATCGTGCAGCTGATTTTATGGAATAAAGAAGCGGATCAAAAGCCGCATGAGCATCACCACCATGATGAACACGATCATGGTTTAAATAAACCTTATCAACGTGGGATTGCCTATATATTACTGGTGTTACCTTTAATAGTCGGATTTTTATTTCCAACAGTTAGCTTGGATACGTCGATTGTTGAAGCAAAAGGCTTTAATTTCCCCTTGAGTAAAGAATCGGTCGGTGATCCAGATGTTGAGACACAATATTTAAAACCAGATACGAGCATTTATTTTGATAAAACAGATTATGATAAGCAAATGAAACAAGCGCTAACGAGGTATATTAAAGACGATCATGTCACTGTAACTGAAGAAAATTATTTAGAAGTGATGGAACTGATCTATAATTATCCAAGTGAATTTATTGGAAAAACAATTAGCTATAAAGGATTTGCGTTTAACTCGACGAAAAAAGAGCAGTCTGATGTGTTTGTGTTCCGATTTGGAATCATTCATTGCGTTGCAGATTCTGGAGTGTTTGGGTTACTGACTCATATGCCAGAAGGCCAGACCTTTAAAAATAATGACTGGGTAGAATTGACTGGAACCATTCATTCTGGGTACTATGCCCCCTTTAAACGAGACATTCCTGTTGTAGATGTTACAAAAGTCAAACAAGTTGAAAAACCAAAAAATCAATATGTTTATCGATCATTTTAAGGTTGATCCAGAAACGTTTAGGACAGAAAAATAAGCCAGCATTCATGAAAATTGTTTTACCAATTTTTGTGAATGTTGGCTTATTGTTGCTTCTGCTTTTACCGTTTATTCGAGATCAGCGCGTTTAACAAAAAGAGAACTGACTTTTGTTGCAAACTTATCTATTTTTCCCAAATAAGCTGGTATTCTAGCTCACCTGTCGTATCATCTAGTTGTTCGTTCACCAATTGAAAGTCGTGCTTTAGATAAAAATTATAGGCCGGTTGATTTTTAGCATAGACTGAAAGGGTTAGCGTACTATGAGCATTTTTTGACTCATTCAAAAGCTTTTGGCCAATGCCTTGATTACGATAGTCATGTTGTACAAAAATGCCGGCAATATAGGTTTCACTGATCCCTACAAAACCTGTGATTTTATCCTTATCACGATGGACGTAGAGCTCGGCTAAAGGTAATGCTTCTTTTACCTCAGCAAAATGGTCTTGCCAATAAGCACTTGGGATAAAAGGGTGGGCCTCCTGATTTGCTGCTAGCCAAATCGTTAAAATTTCTTCCAATTCATTCGTAGTTAAATTCTCTATTTTTGTGATCATTCTTCTTATCCTTTCTGTTTTATCATAACGAAAGAACAATTAACGCACTCATCAAGCCACCTCCTGCTTTATTATCAAATGTTATTTTTCTTCTTTTTTTCTAATTAAACCTACGAGCTCTCGTTTTTCTCTAAAGTTTCTGATATTATGATTCAAAACCTCAGATAATACTAACCCTAATGCAATTGCCCCAGCGATCATAACCGCTTGTACCGCAGAATAAGCAGCTGTTTCGTAGTTGCCAATAACTAAATTGCGGACGGCCTGATAAGCAAGACCACCAGGCACTAAAGGAACCATTCCGGGAATATTGAAAATCGTAACAGGTAGCTTGAGGAGCCGTGAACAGACAAAACTAACAGCCGCCACACTCAATGCTCCGAGTAAGGAACCTAAAGCGGCAGTAGCGCCTAATTGAACAGAAAACCAATAGAACATCCAACCCGATGCTCCTGATAAACCACAAGCAATCAGCGAGCGTCTGGGAACATTTGTAATAATGGCATAGGCTGCTGATGCTAAAAAACTAAATGAAAACTGAACCAGTAAATGAATCATATCAAAACCTCCGAATTCTTATAAAATAAGAGGGACTATTTCCGTAAATTAAGTTTCTAGTAAAATAATTGAAAGACAAAGGCAATCGCGAATCCGATCATAGAAGCTGTCATCATGGCTTCAGTCCCTCTGGAAACACCGGAAAGATAATGACCTGCTAAAAGATCTCGCAAGGCATTGGTCATTTGAACCCCTGGGACAAGGGGCATAACACAGCCGATAATAATCATATCTTGATTAACACCTAATCCACTTTGGCTGCTTAAAAGAGCCGCACAGCCAATAAAAAAGGCTGCTAAAAACTCTGAAAGAAATTTGATCCTTAAGACTTTTAAGCTGAAGTAATAAAGACTATAGCCTAATCCTCCGATCAAACAAGTTAAAAACAAATCAGCCCAAACGCCGCCAAACAAAATCATAATTGTTCCACTGACTACAGCTGCACTGACGAATCTCATCCATAAAGGGAAAAATTTTCGTTCTTGCTCTAAGGTTTTTAGTTTTTCTAAAAGTTCATCTAGTGTGAAAACGCCTGTTACATATTCTCTTGATAGTTGGTTGATTGTAGAGACTTTTTCTAGATTGATCGAGCGATTTAAAATTTGAACCATCCGAATTGTAGAAGTGCCGTCTAATCCTACGAAAAGCCCAGTTTGAGTAACGTAGCTGACTAAGCGATAATCACCTGACGCTAATGCAATACGACTCATAGTATCTTCAACCCGATACATTTCCGCATCGCTTTCCAGCATGATTTTTCCTGCCAGTAAGCAAGTTTCTAAGACTTTTTCTGTATCTATTGTCGCCATTTATTTTCCTCACTTTTAAGTTCTATCTTATCTAAACTTAGTATAGTTGATTGTAACTAGAAAAAACAGCATGGAACAGTAAAAAGATCCATATTTATCAATCATTCTGCACAAATAATCGACTGTCTATCCGTAATAAAATTTATTATCACTTTAAGCTTACTTATCGTATAATAGAAAAAAGTATGAAAAATTAGGATGATGGGGATGAATAAATGATTTTATTGGGGTCTTTGATCAATGGGTTAGCGATTGTATTTGGGAGTTTATTAGGAGCTATTCTACGAAATATCTCAGAGAAAATGAAAGATACTGTAACGAAAGGAATCGGTCTAGGTGTATTAGTTTTAGGTATTCAGATGGCCTTTAAAACATCTTCATTTATCGTGATTTTGATTAGTTTGTGTATAGGTGCAATGGTAGGAGAAGCGTTAGGTATCGAAAATAAGATGAATGAGTTTGGGTTGAAACTGGAAAAACGTTTTGCCAAACCAGGAAGTAATTTTGCTGATGGATTTGTGACTGCTTCGTTGATCTTTTTAATTGGTTCGATGGGAATTATTGGTGCAATTGAAAGTGGTGTAGCAAATAATCATCAAACGCTTTTTACAAAAGCTGTGATGGATGGTTTTATGTCGATCATGCTGACAGCTACATTAGGCGTAGGGGTTCTTTTTTCTGCGGTCCCTGTTTTTTTGTATCAAGGAATTATCGCCTTATTTGCAAGTGTTATGATGCGTTATATTCCAAAAGAACTGCTAGATTTATTGATGGGAGAAATTAGTGCGATTGGTGGGTTAATGATTGTGGGCATTAGCTTGAATATTATGGAAATCACCAAAATTAGAGTCTCCAATTATTTACCAGGACTGCTCATTTTGATTGGGATCATTACGTTACAGTTTTATTTTTAAAAATGGATAAAAATGATGACAGACAGTTGTCATCTTTCTTGTGTTATGCTCATTTTATAAATTAGATGGAGTGATAAAAATGACCGTTCAATTAACTGAAAAAACAATTAAAGGCAACAAAATCCGCACAAATAATCACCGTTTAGATGAAATCATTGCGTTGTGGAACAAGGTACCTGCGATGCATTTAGTTGGAGATTTTTATGCAGTTTATTCAAACTATGAAAGTAATTTTAAAGGTGATTATGATTTGTTAGTTGGAAGTGAGCAAGCTGAATTTCCAGAGACGACTATCATTCAAGCTGGAACTTATGTTGAAATCCCAGTAGAGGTTGCAAGTCCAGAAGGTGTAGGAAGGGCTTGGCAGAAAATTTGGGAAGATGAAGCCTTAGAAAAGCAGCGGACCTACAAAAGTGATGCTGAACATTATAAAGCAGATGGGACGATCGTGATTTACCTTTCTGTATAAATAGAAAAATCAGGATGACGAATTTCACGTTATTCCTGATTTTTTTATTTGCACAAATGTATATTTATTTATTTTGGTTGAATAAATTAATAAAAAACCATTGACTTGTATAATCAGAAAACTTATAATATGAAAAACAGTACCCCTTAAAAAAACTAAAAGGAAAAGAAGTGAAGTAAATGAAGGTCTCAATTATTGGTGTAACAGGTTATAGCGGGTTAGAGCTATTGCGCTATCTTAGACAGCATCCAGCTGTCGAGGTTATTTCTATCCATAGTCATTCGATGAATAAAAAATCATTAGAGGCTATTAATCCACATTTGAAACAACTTATTTCTTTACCTTTAGAAGAAATCAATCCGGAAAAAATCATGAATAAAAGTGATTTAGTCTTTTTTGCAACCCCATCAGGTATTTCCAAGGAATTGGCTCTACCGTTTATTAAGGCAGATTTTCCAGTGATTGATTTATCAGGTGATTTTCGTTTGAAAGAACTGGATGCCTATGAGACTTGGTATGGTTCCTCTGCGGCACCGCTAGATCTGCTGCAAAAATTTGATTATGGTTTGGCAGAATATCGAGATAACCCTCAAGCAAAATGGATCGCTAACCCAGGCTGTTATGCGACTGCAGCAGAATTATCTTTAGCGCCTTTATTGAAAGAAAATAAACTTGATGTAGATTCGATCGTGATCGATGGAAAATCAGGCGTTTCAGGTGCGGGTAAAGGATTATCGCAAATAACTCATTTTTCTGAAGCCCACGACAATATGACAATATACAAAATGAATAGCCACCAACATATTCCTGAAATTGTTCAGCAATTAAAGAAATGGGCGCCCACACTTGAAGTAATCCAGTTCTCAACATCCTTGATTCCAGTGACGCGAGGAATATTTTTAACCACGTATGCCAAATTGAACGAACCGATTTCTGACGAGGAATTAGTTGATTTGTATGGCACGCATTTTGAAAATAGCCCTTTTGTACGAATCCAAGCAGTTGGCCAATATCCAGTTCTAAGACAAGTGATCGGCTCAAATTATTGTGATATTGGTCTTGCCTATAATCCGCAAACCAAGATGGTCACGATTGTAACGGTGATTGATAATTTAGGAAAAGGGGCAGCCGGACAAGCCATTCAGAATTTAAATATTTTTGCAGGGTTTGATGAACGTTGCGGCTTAGATCTTTTGCCGATTTATCCATAAAAAGGTTGATTTTAACTAGTATGCACGAGTAAAAAAAGAGGGAGCGACAAGCATGAAGAAGGTCATTGTTATAAAAATGGGTGGAGTAGCCAGTGATAACTTAACAAAATCATTTTTTGAACAGGTCGAACATTGGCAAAAAACAGGAAGAAAAATAGTGATCGTCCATGGTGGCGGACATTATATTTCTGAGATGATGCAGCGTTTGAATGTGCCGGTGATGATCCAAGATGGGTTACGGATCACAACGGAAGAAACGCTAAAGATTACGCAAATGGTTTTGATTGGTCAAGTTCAGCCGATGATCACAACACACTTTCAACAAGAAGGATTTTCTGTAGTTGGTTTAAATGCTTCTTGCGGTCAAATCATTACCGGAACATTTCTAGATAAAAATACATTAGGAGCGGTTGGGGAGGTCACACAAGTAGATACTGAATTGTTAGAACATTTACTTGAGACAAAACATATTCCGATCATTGCTCCTTTAGGTTTAACAGAAACAGGAGAATGGCTAAATATCAATGCTGATCATGTCGCCTGTAAAGTAGCCGAAGAGTTACAGGCAGAAAAATTGTACTTATTAACAGATGTACCCGGTGTGAAAAAAGAAAATCACTGGTTAAAGGAAATTACCACAAGTGACGTCCCAAAATTAAAAACAGCCAATATTATCAAAGGCGGGATGTTGCCAAAATTAGAAAGTGCGGTCACAGCTATCAAAGGCGGCGTAAAGGAAGTTCATATCACAAACCAACTTCAACATGCGGGGACCATTATCAAGTCAAAGGAGGTTTTTGCATGAGTTACTTATTTCCAAATTATCAAAGAAAAGAGCTAGAGCTGATCAAAGGAGCTCAAAATACACTGACTGATCGCTCTGGGAAAAAGTATCTTGATTTTACTAGTGGTATTGGTGTGATGAATTTGGGGTATAATGATCCTGAGTTGAATCAAGTCTTGCAAAATCAAGCTAGTCTTTTATGGCATACGCCTAACTTATATGAGAATCAGCTTCAAGAGCAGACCGCTGAACAATTAGCGAACAACAAAGAGTATGTCAGCTACTTTTGTAATAGTGGGGCAGAGGCGAATGAAGCCGCAATCAAACTAGCTCGCAAGGCAACTGGCAGAAGTAAGATCATAACCTTTACAAATTCTTTTCATGGTCGAACATATGGTGCAATGAGTGCAACAGGTCAAGCCAATATTCATGCTGGATTTGAACCATTAGTACCTGATTTTGTTTATTTACCCTTTAACGAGCTTGAGCCTTTAAAAGCAGAAATCAATCAGCAAACAGCAGCTGTTATGTTGGAATTGATTCAAGGCGAAGGGGGCGTCGTACCTGCAAAGGCGTCATGGGTTCAGTCTGTTCAGGCCCTTTGTCATGAGTTTGGCGCTTTATTAATCATTGATGAAATTCAAACTGGAATTGGTCGGACAGGCACTTTATATGCTTATGAGCAGTATCAGATTGAACCAGATATTTTTACTTTAGCCAAAGGATTGGGTAATGGAATCCCCGTCGGTGCAATGCTAGGTAAGACTATCTTAGCAGAATTTTTTGGACCGGGTAGTCACGGTTCCACTTTCGGTGGTAACAAGTTAGCCATGAGTGTGGCAAGCCATGTTGTGACGCGGATTAATCAGCCTGATTTTCTTCAGTCAGTTCAAACAAAAGGAGCACAATTATATTCTGGTTTAACGAAAATCGCCGAAAAAAATCAGCAGATTATAGCGGTGCGTGGGAAAGGTCTAATGTTCGGTATTGAGTTAGTCAATCAAAATACGTTAAAACAAGTATTAGATCAATTAGAATCAGAAGGCTTACTTGCATTAAAAGCAGGTCAAACTGTGTTGCGTCTCCTGCCTCCATTAACGATCACAAAAGAAGAAATCGATCAAGGGTTGAGCATAATCGCTAACGTGTTCAATAACTCAGCTTCATAAATAACTCTATCGAAAAAGGAGAATAGTAAATGATAAATTCATTGTACGGCAAAAGTATTTTAAATTTAACTGAGTTGACTAAAGCAGAATTTTTGTCAATCATCGAACTCGCTGTGGCAATAAAAGCGAAGCCAGAAGCCTACCGAGGTGTGTTAGCAGGGAAGATTTTGGCGATGATCTTTGAAAAAAATAGTACTCGAACGCGGGTTTCTTTTGAATCAGGAATGATTCAACTTGGCGGACAAGCGATTATTCTAGATTCAAAAAGCACGCAAATGGGCCGAGGGGAACCGATCAAAGATACGGCAAATGTTATGTCTAGTTATGTGGATGCGATCATGATTCGCACTTTTTCAGATCAAATGGTTGCCGAACTTGCTGCAGAAGCCTCGGTTCCAGTAATCAATGGCTTGACTGACGATCATCATCCGTGTCAGATCTTAGCAGACTTTCAAACCATTTACGAACAAAAAGGCAAGTTGGCAGGGCTTAAATTAACTTATATAGGGGATGGGAATAATATGGCCCATTCATTTTTAATTGGTGGTAGCTTAGTTGGGATGGATGTGACGATTGCAACACCTAAGGGCTATGAACCCAAGGCAGAATATGTAGCGTTAGCTAAAAAAAATGCCCAGCTAAGCGGTAGTAACATAGAGATTTTAACAGACCCAGAGCAAGCAGCCAAAAATGCTGATGTTTTAGTGACAGATGTTTGGGCAAGCATGGGGGATGAGTCAGAACAAAAAGAGCGTGAAGCGATCTTTAAGTCATTCCAAGTTAATAATCGGTTAGCTGTTCAAGCGAAAAAAGATTACTTATTTCTCCATTGTTTACCTGCTCATAGAGGTGAAGAAGTAGCAGCTGATATCATTGATGGAACCCATTCTGCAATTTATCAAGAAGCCGCAAACCGTTTGCATGCCCAGAAGGCTTTGCTAGTTAAAGTGATGACTAATTTATAAAAGTGAAATGATGCAAAGCGATAGATTCGTTTTGCATCATTTTTTTTTAAAACTAAACATAGTCCATTGATCTGTTGTTTCGTGATTAACAATTGAAAAGCCTAAACTTGACATATAAGCTTGAAAATCGACATTTTTTTTTAACTCTGGTAAAAAGTAACTGATTTTGGCTGTCTCACAAGCAAATACGATCATTCCATCTACTTTAAGAACACGATGGATTTCATGGAGAGCTTGGTCTAAATCATCCCAGTGAAAATGTGTTTGGAATGCGGTGACTAGATCGAACGTTTCGGAGCTAAATGCAAGTTTGTGAACATCCATTGTTTTAAAGTGGATCGCTCCACCCGAGTATTTCTTGATTGCTTGAGAAATTGCGGCTTCAGAAAAATCAATTCCAGTGACAGTTAATGCCTTCTTTTGGTTAAGCAGATATGCGCTTGAACGACCATTCCCTACACCGATGTCCAAAATAATCGAATGATCGGCTAACTCCACGCGATTCATTGTCCACTTCACTAAAGGCAGATAAACGGCATTCCAAAGTCGCATCATCAAAATACCTAAAACCCCAGTTGGTTTTTTCGATTGCTTCAATAAAAGTCCAAATAGACAGATTAATAACACGACGATTACAATACTGATATTGAGAAACATGAGAAAACTCCTTTATTTTATCTTTAGCACTTTAAAATAGTATACAATAAAAAAACAGTCGTTAGAAAAGAACCGCGATTATTTTACCTAAAATTACAGTAAAAATACTTTTATTTGCTGAATAATCATCCAATTCTGTTAAAATTAAAGGAAATCTTTAATATATAGCAGAAAATGTTAAGTTTTGTTTGTAGTTTTGCCTTGTTTTTAGTAGAATGAAACTGTATGAATAGAATAAAAGTGAGGTGTAGATAAATGGGTTTTACAGATGAAACTGTACGTTTTGATTTTGATGACAGTCGTAAGAAGGAAGTAAGTGAGACTCTGGCTACTGTATACAAGGCTCTAGAGGAAAAAGGATATAATCCGATCAATCAGATTGTGGGCTATTTGCTTTCTGGAGACCCGGCCTACATTCCTCGTTATCAAGACGCTCGAAATTTGATTCGTCGTCACGAACGAGATGAGATCATGGAAGAGCTGGTTAAATATTACTTATCTGATCACGGAATCACTATTCGATGAGAGTAATGGGACTTGATGTTGGGTCAAAGACTGTAGGAATCGCTGTTAGTGATCCATTTGGCTGGACAGCTCAAGGTGTTGAGATCATTCGGATCAATGAAGAGCAGGAAGAATTCGGCTTCGAACGGTTAGCAGAATTAGTTAAAGAATATGAAGTGACTCGCTTTGTGGTGGGATTACCAAAAAATATGAACAATACGATCGGACCAAGAGCAGAAGCTTCAATGGCTTATGGAAAAAAGATCGAAGAGCTGTTTCAAATCCCTGTTACCTATCAAGATGAGCGTTTAACAACGGTTCAGGCAGAACGTATGTTAGTTGAACAAGCCAATACTTCTCGAGCGAAAAGAAAAAAAGTAATCGATAAAGTAGCTGCTGTCATGATTTTACAAAATTATCTAGATGGCGCTGGCAATAAAATTTAAACGACTTGTTAGAAAACAAGTGTCAGATAAAAGGAGAGCATAACAATGGCAGAAGAGCATAACCACGATCATGACCACGAAGGACATGAGCACATCACGTTAGTTGATGAACAAGGAAACGAAACACTATACGAAATCCTTTTAACAGTTGATGGACAAGAAGAATTCGGTAAAAATTACGTACTTCTTTACCCAGCAGGTGTTCCAGAAGAAGAAGATGTTGAATTACAAGCCTATGCTTACATCGAAAACAACGAAGGAACAGAAGGCGAATTACAACAAATCGAAACAGACGCTGAATGGGATATGATTGAAGAAGTTTTCAATACATTCATGGCGGAAGAAGAAGAATAGAGTTTAATAAAGAGCTGAGTCTGCATCTTGTAGATTCAGCTCTTTTTATTTTACCGACTATTCTAAAAAAGAACTTTCCAGAAGCAATCATAGATAGTTGTCATTACCTTTAATCGTTTTCTCATATTTATATTTTCCCTAGCATATGCTAAACTGAATAAGAAAATATCTAAGTTAGAAAAGCGATTTTGAAAATCTAATTCAAGCAGAAAAGATGCTAATATACATTATCAAGCACTTACTATGTCTTATGGATTAAACGGCTGTACTTTAGCTGAGCGAGCTGAAATTATTTCACTTAAGCAAAGGATTGCAAATAGAAAAAAGGGTCTATGAATTACTTGATATATTAAAAAAAGGGGTTTAGCTATGAAAAAAATGATTATTTTCTCCAGTACATTATTAGTAGTTACACTAACAGGGTGTTCTTTGGATAAAAAGAATACGTCTTCTATGGATTCATCAAATACTGGGATGACTACTTCTGAACAAGAACAAGTACGTACTTCCAAAAGGGAATATGCTTCTCTTGTTGGACTGTGGGAATGTTTAGATGAAGCAGGGAAAGGCGACGAAGTGACGATCAAACAGAATGATGCTGGTATAACGATTCAATATGCTGGCGAGGATGAGACAGTGACAAAATTTACTGAAAAAAAAGTAGAAAAAAATAGCATCTATTTTAGATTTGAAAATAAAAAGGATGAAATGGCCTACATGATCGATTTGAAAACAGACGGAACGATTATTCTTAATCGAGGAACCACTAATCCTGAAATGACAGGGTTAAGTAAGCCAATGGAATACAAAAAAATAAAGAATACTACCGATGAAAAGCCAACAACCAATAAAAGTGAAAGTAATTTTACTTTACAAAAAATAAAAGAACAAGTAGAAAAAACTGGCGACTTCGAATTGTTTAAAAGGGAACCAGGGTTTGAGGATAATGAGTTTAAAGTATTGGCAGTTCAAGAGAATGATGGCTATAGTTTTATTAGCGGACCTGACAATGGGGAACCAGCAGCGGTTGTTCAAGATGAAAGTGGCAATACAATTCGGGAAGACAATCCATCAACTGACCCCAGAGCAACTACCCTTAAAGAGGCAAGAGAATTGATTGAGACATTGAAAAATAAACAAATAAATCAGAAGTAAATGATTGTCCACGTTTGTTTCTATAGATAAAGAGCTGAAATGCTGTATAGCGTTTCAGCTCTTTATATTGTCATCACGGCTCAATTTCATTTTTTTCTTTCTGATAATACATCGAAAGAATCAAACCAATCCCAATAAAATTAGCCAAATAAGCAGTTCCCCCCTGACTAATAAAAGGTAAAGGAATCCCAGTCAGTGGTAGTAAACCAATATTGGAACCGATATTTTCAAGAATATGAAATAAAAAATACATAATAACACCAGTGGTAATATAGGCATAAAATTCACGTTTTGCATGTAATGTACAGATCAACATCTGATAAATCAGATAGAAGAATAATAAAATCAACACACAAGTACCGACGAAACCAAAAGCTTCCCCAATTACAGTGAAAATCATATCTGATTCTCGCACAGGTACATAAATCTGCAAGTTTGTCAGTCCTTTTCCGAACAGCTCACCTGAACCAATAGCGGTCAAACCTCGTGCTTGCTGAAATGAAATAGAATCCGCATATTCAAAAGGATTGAGCCAGGCGTGAATTCGATTAAATTGGTACGGTTTGAAATGTAAGAACGAAAGAATCCGTTGCCCTCTTTCAGTCAACACCAATAAAATACCGCTGACGCCAAGTATTCCTATCAGACCAAAGCCAACACTCAAAATTTTCCAAGAACAGCCGGAAACCAGCACGATGCCGAGAAAAATGGATATAAAAACTAAACTAGTTCCAAAATCTTTTTGATAAAACATCAAAGCCAAAACGGGCAAACTAACCAAAAATAATTCACCCAGTAAGCGAAAATCTTCTTTTAAACTAGAGGAGCTTGCAGGATGTTGTCTTCTTCTTGTCACGATGTAGGCTAACATCAAAATATAGCCAAGCTTCATAAATTCTGATGGTTGAAACGAAACTGGGCCCAATCTGAGCCAACGTTTGGTTCCGGTGGCAGCAGCCATAACTGGGTCATGAAATTTTATAAGCAATCCTGATAAAAACAGCGATAAACCATAAAAAATGGGTGTTAATTTCCATAAATATTTTATGGGGATAATCATCGTAACAAACATTGTCCCGATTCCTAAAATAGTCCATAAAAGCTGCTTTTTCAATAATGGAGCAATAGATTCAACAGTCGGATCAGCATAGAACGCGCCATACTGTGCAACAAAACCAATGAGTATCAAAAGAAAAACGGGTAAGAGGAGGGCGTAGTTTACGGGTTCGTTAGTTTTAGCGATTGTTTTTCTCATACGTTTTCTCCTCGTTGGCGATCCCATTCTCGAATTTCTGAGCCTCGGGCGTTTAACGCAATGCCTAGTGTCGTACTCAGAATCAGCAAGCTAGATCCACCATAACTAATAAAAGGAAAAGTCAGTCCCGTCATTGGAATATAGCCTAAAAGACTACCGACATTTACAGCAACTTGAAGGCAAATCAAGGTGCCACAACCAATATAAAGGTAAGAATAATAAAGATTTTTTGATTTTATAGCTAAAAGGAACAAGCGAGCGGCGATGAAGAAAACTAAAAATAAAATCCCCAAAGAAAAAATTAATCCCAGCTCTTCAATACAAATTGCAAAGATAAAGTCTGTATCTGCTGCGGGCAAATAGCCTTTTTTTTGAATGCTGTTGCCAAGACCACGTCCCCAGAAACCGCCATTATGCATTGCGTAGTAAGCGTTGGATGTTTGAAAACCTTTACCCGTTGGATCGATAAAAGGATTTTGCATGACCTCAAAACGAGTAACTAAATAACTGAATTTTTCAGGCATCCAGTCAGTTGGAATGGAAAGCAAAAGGACGGTTCCCAAGCGTTTTATTACGACAAAACCAAGTAGGGAAAGTGACATAAACAACGGAGAAAGACCGCTTGATAAAAACAAAACTGAAACCAAAATAAAAATCATGGATGCCCCGGCGATATTAGGTTGAAGTGCGACTAGCAACATGAAGAAGCAGCAAATCAATAGTGAACGCTGATGGTTTTTGAATGAAAAGGGAACTAAACGATCATTTTTCGCAAGGTGAGCTGCAACATAAAGAATCAGTATTAGTGGAACTAACTCGGAGGGTTGAAATAATAGCACTCCTAAGTTGATCCAACGTTTAGCGCCGCCAACGCTAGTACCAATCAGTGGTAAGGTCACTAACGTTAAGAAGGTCAATACAAGTAAAAGGCTGATAATACTTGGCTTGCGAAAGACATTTAAATTGATTCGATAAACAAATGCCATACAAATTAAACTAAAAAGAAAGTAAGTTGTTTGTTTGATGGCTTTGCTAGCTGTTCCAAGATTGCTGTCTAATAAGTGATAAGAGCTAGAACTGTAAACCATTAAAATCCCGATAATACAAAGAATAAAGTATGGGGTTAGGATGTAAAAGTCTAAATAATGTAATTTGGATAAACGTTTTGGTTGATTCATTTTTTATTCCTCGCTAATCATTTTATTGATCATCAAATAAAGTGTGCATTAGGAATCGACTTAGATGTCGTTAAAAAAGTTTTTTCTGCTGTAAACAATGAAGTGTCTTACTTACTTGATAAAGAAAAATAGAGTAGCTTGCTCGAATTTCCTTTATTCCAACCTAGTTTCACCCCCAAAACCTATAGAATACACTGTCACTATTTATCAAAACAAAAAAACTTCGCTTAAATAACTCAGCGAAGGGGGATTGATTTCAGCACAAATAGAGCTTTCTCATCATTCTCATCGTTGAGTTTTAGCACTATGAAACGTAAAAAGCAGAGCTTTTAGCTACTTTGTGAAAAGCCTTAATTCGACAATTCCTGTCCTACCCATTCCTGTCTTTCGACATTTTTGAGCAGTAGCCTGTGTTTTCATAGGAGCCTCACCTAACAAGTTATTTAGATCGCCTTAAATATAGTGAATATTTAAGGAGAAGTCAATTGGGTAAAGGTTAATTTTTTTATAAGTATAGAAGTAAAGAGCAACATGTATTTTGATTTGACGGGAATCTGGCTGTTCTTGTTTGCTTGATTGCTCGTTGCTATTTAATGACTAACTTTATATTTTCTTAATCTTAAAATGATAAATGACATAGCTACAACGTAAATAAGATAAAAACAACCCAAGATAGATTTCTAGTCTGTCTTGGGTTGTTTTTATCTTTTGGCAGCAATTTTTTTTGCTTTTTCTGTATTAGCAAAGTGAAGTTTTACATATTTACTTAATAATTCCATACCACCTTTAGCCAAAACGTTTGCGGCCACTTTATCCGAAGTTGCTCCAGCTCCTGATGGGACTTTCATGCCTAATTCTTTTGATTCTTTATCTAATTCCTCTAAAAACGCCGCACGACTGATGATCGAGGCCGCTGCTACCGCCACATGGTATTGTTCCCCTTTAGTGATAAAATAAAGCTTCTCACTGACTTGATTTTGTTCATTTCGTACATATTTTTTGTAGTTTGCTTCTGGCGTAAATTGATCGATCAAGATTGCTTCTGGTTTCGTCGGTGCAAGCTCATTTAAGAGTAAGTGGATTGCCTGATTATGCAAGGCAACTTTCATATGGACTGCATTGTATTTTGGTTGGATTTGATTGTATTTTTCTGGCTCTACGATCAGAAGTTTGTAAGGAATCAACTCTTTAATAACAGATGATAACTGAACGATTTGAGGATCAGTAAGCTCTTTTGAGTCTCTTACGCCAAGAGCTTTTAATTTTGTCACCATGGTTTTATCGACATAGGCCGCACAAACAGTGACCGGTCCAAAATAACTACCATTACCAACTTCATCACTCCCTAAAACAGAAAGCTGACTGAAATTTGCCGGAAGTGTACTGCTTTTTTTGGAAGGTGAAGCTGACTGTTTGCTTTGAGTAGGCTGCCCCCATTTAGCAGCTATTTTCTCAGCATCTGGACCTTGAAAGACAATTTTGCCAGAAGTATAGGCTGTAATCGTTGTGTTGCCAACTTTGGCAACAAAGTCAGAGTAAGGAACGTGTCGATTTAAACGATGTTTCTCGTAGAATGAGTTCATTTTTTTTATTGTATCTTTGGTTACTTTGATTACCTGAGTTTGGGACATAGTGGTGCTCCTTTCGAATCTTCTTATCTATAGTAAAGCAAAAGAATAAAAAAGTGAAGTAGGATTCTTTGGTGAAAAGTAAAAAATGTATCGAGATTAATCGCGTTTTAATAACGTATATTTGAGTTTCCCGAAGATCTATGGTAGAATACATTATAAGTAATGATACTAGTTTGAGTGAGCGGATTTCTGCTCACTCTTTTTAATGGAGTAACATAGGCGAGACGTGTGATAAAAGGTTGCTATATGTCATTTCTGATTGTCTAGTTGCATGAATTAGGATTTCTAAAAAACTAGTACGTTATATAAATCTCGAAGGAGGCGAAAATTTTGAGTAGTGTTGTGGAAACTGTTACCGAGTTAGTCACGCCGATCTTAGAAAAACAAAATTTTGAACTTGTAGAAGTAGAGTTTGTCAAGGAAGGAAGAGACTGGTTTCTCCGTGTCTTTATTGATAAAGAAGGCGGGATCGATATCTTAGACTGTGCACTTGTTAGTGAGCAACTAGACGAAAAACTTGACGCTATGGATCCTGATCCGATTCCGCAAGCATATTTTCTGGAAGTGTCCTCTCCGGGAGCTGAACGTCCGTTGAAGAAAGAAAGCGACTATGAAAAAGCAGTTGGAGAATTTATCCATGTTTCACTTTATCAAACAATTGATGGTGAAAAGCAATTTGAAGGTATCTTGAAAACCGTTGATAAAGATCAGTTGACCTTAACAGTCAAAATCAAAACAAGAGTCAAAGACTATACATTTGAACGAAAAAACATTGCAAAAGCTCGTTTAGCAATTCAGTTTTAATTAAGAAAAAATAAAGCAGAACTTTCCGGTTTTTGCCTATCAAAGGAAGCAAGGTTCAGCGTTCAAGTTGACCAGCTCCGTTTACCTTTCATTTAGACAGTAGGAGGAAATGATAAAAAAATGAGCAAAGAAATGTTAAATGCACTAGATGCATTAGAAGCTGAAAAAGGTATTTCTAAAGAGATCGTGATTGATGCATTGGAAGCAGCGTTAGTTTCCGCATATAAAAGACATTATGGACAAGCGCAAAATGTTGAAGTTGAATTTGACGGTAAAAAAGGCAACATCCATGTTTACGCCGTTAAAGAAGTAACGGAAGAAGTATTTGATTCACAATTAGAAGTATCATTGAAAGAAGCGATGGAAGTTAATAAAGCTTACGAAATGGGCGATAAGATCCGTTTTGAAGTAACACCAAAGGATTTTGGTCGGATTGCTGCACAAACAGCGAAACAAGTTATTTTACAACGCGTTCGTGAAGCGGAAAGAAACATTATCTACAATGAATTTAGTGCATATGAAAATGATATCATGCAAGGAATCGTTGAAAGACAAGACCGTCGCTATATTTATGTGAACTTAGGTAAAATTGAAGCTGTTTTATCAAAACAAGATCAAATGCCAAATGAATTTTATCAACCACATGATCGTATCAAAGTCTATGTTTCAAGAGTGGAAAATACGTCAAAAGGCCCGCAAGTCTTTGTTAGCCGTAGTCATCCAGATTTATTGAAGCGATTATTTGAACAAGAAATCCCAGAAGTGTATGATGGAATTGTAGAAATTGTCAGCATTGCACGTGAAGCCGGCGATCGTTCAAAAGTTTCCGTTCGTTCAACTGATCCGAATATCGATCCTGTTGGAACTTGTGTGGGACCAAAGGGACAACGTGTTCAAGCAATTGTCAATGAATTAAAAGGCGAAAACATGGATATCGTTGAGTGGAGCGAAGACCCTGCAGTGTTCATCAGTAATGCATTGAATCCAGCACAAGTAGTAGATGTTATTTTTGATCAAACTAATAGTAAAGCTTGTACAGTTGTCGTTCCAGATTATCAGTTATCACTTGCTATCGGTAAAAGAGGGCAAAATGCTCGTTTAGCTGCTAAATTAACTGGCTTTAAAATCGATATCAAACCAGAATCTGAAATGGAAGAGTACTATGCACAACTTGCGGAAAATCAAGAAACTCCTGAAGAGGAAGCTCACGATGATGCAATCGTGGCATCTGATATGACTGCTGATGAATATGAAAACATTGCGTTTGAAGAAAAAACAGCAGAAGACGAAGAACAAGTTTAACCATTTGGAGGGAAGCAAATGAAAAAAAGAAAAATCCCGATGCGTAAATCTGTTGTTTCAGGTGAAATGAAACCCAAAAAAGAATTAGTTCGAATCACACGCTCTAAAGAAGGTGAAGTGGCGATTGATCCCACTGGGAAGATGCCAGGTCGTGGCGCTTACGTTTCACTTGAACCGAAAGAGGTTCAGCAAGCGTGGGACAAACACATTTTAGATCGTGTGCTAGAGACGACATTGACAGATGCGTTTTACCAAGAATTATTAGACTATGTTGAACATCAAAAAGCACGTAATGAGTTGTTCGGAAATGGATAAAGAGAAACTACTAAATTTATTAGGTTTGGCTATGAGAGCTGGGAAACTAGTGACTGGTGAAGAATTGACCATCGGTGATATCCGTAGCAACAAAGCAAAATTTGTTTTTGTTGCCGCTGATGCTAGTGATAATACAAGAAAAAAAATCAAGGACAAGTGTTCTTATTATAATGTTCCTTGTGATGAATCATTTTTTCAAGCAGAGTTAAGTCATGCGATCGGTAAAACACGCATGGTGATTGGTATCAATGATTCCGGCTTTGCGAAGAAATTCAAGGAACTAATCAAAGCTTAGGAAGGTGATTGCATGGGGAAAAAAAGAATTTATGAATTAGCAAAAGAAATAAATCAATCGAGTAAAGATGTTGTCGAAAAAGCACATGCTTTAGGTATGGATGTGAAAAATCACATGGGCGCAATTTCTTCTGAGGACGAATCGAAACTTCGTAACTCATTTGGAGGAACTAAACCTGCCAATACGCAACCAAAACCTGCGGCAAAACCACAAGTAACACAAGGAAATCAGCCGCAAAAAAAACCAGCAAATCCAAAACCAGCTAACCAAAATGGACATAGACCAAACCAACCACAACAAGCAAATGGACAACAAAATCGTCCACAGCAAAATAATCAAAATCGTCCAGCGCAACAAGGACAACAAAATAATCAAAATCGCAACAACCAAAATCGTAACATGCAAGGAAGCAGCCAAAATATGACTCAAAACCGTTCAAATCAAGGGAAACAAAATCGCCCGCAACAAAACAACCAAAATCGTCCAACACAACAAGGACAACAAAATAATCAAAACCGTAACAATAACAATACACAAAATCGTCCGACTCAAGGGAACACGCAACATACAAACCAAAATCGTACGAACCAAAATACAACACAAAACCGTCCGGCACAAACTGGACAACAAAATCGTCCGAGCAACAGCAATGCTCAAGGAAACCAAAATCGTAATAATACCAACACTGGTAACCGCAACAATAGCTTCGGTGGTGGAGGTGGCAGCCAAAATCGTAACCGTAATGGCTACAACAATCAAAACCGCAACCGATTCAACAAAAAAGGCAAAAAAGGCAAATACCAAGAATCCACAAAACCAGCTGTTCCAGCACGTAAATTCCGTGAATTGCCAGATGTATTAGAATATACGGAAGGAATGAATGTAGCGGACATCGCGAAGAAAATTCACCGTGAACCAGCTGAGATCATCAAGAAGCTATTCATGATGGGCGTAATGGTCAATCAAAATCAATCTTTAGACAAAGAAACAATTGAACTATTAGCAGTAGATTATGGTATGGAACCAAAAGAAAAAGTTCAAGTTGATGTAGCTGATATCGATAAATTCTTCGAACCAGAAGCATTAGTTGAAGAAAATCTTGTAACACGCCCGCCTGTTGTAACCATCATGGGTCACGTTGACCACGGTAAAACAACATTGCTTGATACCTTACGTAATTCACGCGTAACTTCAGGTGAAGCTGGTGGTATCACACAACATATTGGTGCGTACCAAATCAATATCGATGGTAAACCAATCACTTTCTTAGATACACCAGGACATGCGGCGTTTACAAGCATGCGTGCTCGTGGAGCTGGTATCACAGATATTACGATCTTAGTCGTTGCAGCAGATGATGGTGTGATGCCACAAACAGTTGAAGCGATTAACCATGCGAAAGCGGCAGAAGTGCCTATTATCGTAGCGGTCAATAAAGTCGATAAACCAGGTGCTAATCCTGATCATGTGAAACAAGAATTAAGTGAACATGGCTTGATCCCAGAAGAATGGGGCGGAGATACGATCTTCGTGAATATTTCAGCAAAATTCAACCAAAATATCGATGAATTATTAGAAAATATTCTATTGATTGCTGAAGTTGAAGATTTAAAAGCTGATCCAACGCAACGTGCGATTGGTACAGTGATCGAAGCTCGTTTAGATAAAGGCAAGGGACCTGTTGCAACGTTACTTGTTCAACAAGGTTCATTAAGAGTTGGAGACCCAATCGTTGTCGGTAATACTTTTGGACGAGTTCGTGTTATGACAAATGATATCGGCCGTCGTGATAAAGCGGTTGGACCTGCAACGCCAGTTGAAATCACTGGGTTGAATGATGTACCGCAAGCGGGTGATCGTTTTGTAGTTTTTGAAGATGAAAAAACAGCTCGTCAAGCAGGTGAAGAACGTGGCAAGCGTGCTCAACTTGAACAACGCTCATCAAATAATCGTGTAACATTAGACAACTTATTTGAAAGCCTAAAAGAAGGCGAATTGAAAGATGTTAATGTCATCATCAAAGCGGATGTACAAGGGACAGCTGAAGCATTAGCAGCTAGTTTACAAAAAATCGAAGTTGCTGGCGTTCGTGTGAAAATCGTTCACTCAGCCGTTGGTGCAATCAATGAAAGTGATGTCACACTTGCAGCAGCAAGTAATGCAATCATCATTGGCTTTAACGTTCGCCCAACACCGCAAGCGAAACAACAAGCGGATCAAGAAGAAGTGGATATTCGCCTACACCGCATCATCTACAAAGCGATCGAAGAAATCGAAACAGCAATGAAAGGGATGCTTGATCCTGAATTCGAGGAAAAAATTACTGGTCAAATGACTGTTCGTGAGCTTTACAAAGTCTCTAAAGTTGGGACGATTGCCGGTTGTTACGTAACGGAAGGCTCTATCCGTCGTGATAGTGGTGTTCGTGTGATTCGTGATGGAATCGTGATCTTTGAAGGGAAATTATCTAGCTTGAAACGTTTCAAAGACGATGCGAAAGAAGTGAAACTTGGCTTTGAATGTGGTGCAATGGTTGAAAACTTTAACGATCTTAAAGTGGATGATGTCATTGAAGGCTTTGTAATGGAAGAAATCAAACAATAAAAAACAATTAAAAATAGAGAGAAGGAGAAACAGTATGGCAAATTATCGTGACCGCCGAGTAGGTCAAGAAATCATGCGTGAAATCAATGATATATTGAGAAAACGTGTGAGAGACCCACGTGTGCAAGACATTACGATCACTGATGTTCGTGTAACAGGTGATCTACAGCAAGCGACGATTTATTACAGTTTGTTATCTGATCTAGCTTCTGATCATCAAAAAGCGCAACAAGGATTAGATAAAGCAAAAGGATTGATCCGCAAAGAATTAGGTCAACGTTTAACACTCTACAAAACGCCTGAGCTGATTTTTGAAAAAGATGAATCTGTGCAATATGGAAATCATATTGATGAATTGATTCGTAAATTGAATCAAGGCGAATAGAGAATCTTCCTACTAGAAAAGTCGAAAAAGCTAAATGAGCCCATTTAGCTTTTTCGGCTTTTTTGTAATAGAATTATTTTTTGTAACTATATTGAAAGAAATTGTAATACTTTTAGCGACCAAAAAAATAGAATTTATGGTATCATTTTAAAAGTATAGATCTCATTAGAGACACTGTTGAAAAAATGGAGGGTTAATAGTGAAAAATAAAAAATTATCATTATTACTAGTTAGCATGATGACAGTTGCGGGAACCGTAGCACCAATTAGTTCATTAGCCGAAACAACTGATAAAAAAATAGAACAACAAGATAAAGAAATCTCAGCGTTAAAAGAAAAACAAAAAAGTGTGACGTCACAAATCACTGCATTAGAAGAGGAAATTTCTTCAATTTATGATGAAGGGATTTCATTGAGCAAAGAAAAAACAGCTTTAAAAAATGAATCAGAACAGCTGAAAAAAGATATTGCTGCATTAGATGTCCGCATCAACAAACGAACAGAAGCCATTCAAAAACAAGGTAGAAACGTTCAAGTAAACGGACAAGGAACTCAAATTCTGGATATGATTTTAAATTCAGAATCAATTTCAGATGCTGTTGGCCGAGTTCAAGCGATTTCTTCCATTTTAACGGCGAATAATGACTTAGTAAAACAGCAAAAAGAAGATAAAAAACTTGTTGAAACGAAAAAAACGAATATCCAAACAAATTTAACTGCTATCGAAGAAGCAGCAAATCAGCTTGAACAAGAACAAGCAAATTTGGTTGCCAAACAAGCCGATTTAAATGTATTGAAAGCAGAGGTTGATTCTGAAACTTCCGGAGCTGAAAGTTCAAAAAATGCGTTGCTAAAACAACAGCAAGAAGCATTAAAAGCTCAGCTTGCAAAGGAAACGAAAAAGAAAGAAGTTAAAAAGGTCGAGACCGCTAAAATGGAGGAAACCAAAACGGATACTTCAACTACAACAGAAAAAGCAACGGCTCCAAGTGAAACTGTAACAGAAACTCCGACTGCACCTTCTAATGCCGGTGAAACCAATGAATCAACTGGTAATACCAATGGGGGAAACAACTCAAACACTCAAGAAAGCACTGGTCCTGCAGAAAAGCCTGAGGAACCTGTAGTACCACCAGTTACTTCTGGTGACGCCACGTTTCAAGCTCTAAACGCTTTACGGGCGGCTCATGGATTGAGTCCAGTTAGTTGGGATGCAGGACTTGCGGCCGCAGCTAGCAGCCGTGCTTCAATCATGCAAGATTTCCAAGTACCGTCAGATCACTGGAATAGAGGAGATGAAGTTATTGCGTTTATGTTTGCTCCAGGTAATTCAGTTATTATGGCTTGGTATAATGAGACGAACATGACCTCTCCATCTGGAACTGGGCACCGTGATTGGGAGCTTAATCCTGGTATGACACGTGTTGGATTTGGCTATGCTGGTGGCGTAATTGTCGGTCATTCTGCTTAACAATTCGATCGAATTGAGTTCATATTATATTGACATAGTCGCGTGAAGCAAAACAACGTAATTTGTTTTGCTTCACGTTTTTTTTGTTGCTACGTACTAACTAATAAAACTGGTTTTGAAAAAATGAATTTTCTTTCTCTTCTATGCTATAATAAATAAGTTAATAATCTAATGGAGGAAAACAATGGACGGTATTTTACCTTTATGGAAAGAAGCGGGCATGACCAGTCATGACTGTGTTTTTAAACTAAGGAAAATTTTACATACAAAAAAAATTGGTCACGGCGGTACACTTGACCCAGATGTTTCTGGTGTTTTACCGATTTGTATCGGCAAAGGGACGAAAGTGATTGAATATATGGTTGATTCTGGCAAGACTTATGAAGGACAAATCACTCTTGGTTTTTCTACAACAACGGAAGATGCCAGTGGGGAAATAGTTGAGTGCGCTGCACTTACTAAAGCTTTCTCAAATGAAGAAATCGATGCTGCTATGCAAACGATGACAGGTGAGATCACGCAAATTCCACCGATGTTTTCAGCGGTCAAAGTCAGCGGTAAACGTCTCTATGAGTATGCTAGAAATGGCGAGGAAGTCGAACGCCCAGTCAGAAAAGCAATGATTTATTCTTTTGAGCGAACAAGTGATCCTGAATTTGACGAAGCAAAAGGAACACAAAGCTGGAGCTTTAAAGTGGTCTGTGGTAAAGGGACTTATGTTCGGACGTTATCTGTAGATACAGGACTTGTTTTAGGTGTTCCAGCACATATGTCAGATTTAACGCGCACAGCAAGCGGTGGATTGACTGCTGAGCAAAGCTTGACGTTAGCCCAAGTGGCAGAAATAATGGAGAAAAATGCAATTACTGAAACCCTATTGCCAATTGAAACAGCAATTGAACGTTTCCAACGAATCGATTTATCTGCTGAACTTTATCAGAAAGTTAAAAATGGGGTTCGTTTAACTCCAACTGAATTATCTCTAAATGAAATGCCAAAAGATTTAGTCGCGCTATTTTATCAAGATCAAGTTGTGAGTTTATACATGGCGCACCCAACAAAACAAAATATATTAAAACCTAGCAAGGTACTAAGAAATAATTAATAGAAAGAAGTTTTATCATGCAAATCATTCCAATCCGACATCCATATACCGCAGACCAAATTCCGACAGATGAAGTTGTTATGGTCTTAGGTTTTTTTGACGGAGTTCATCGTGGACATCAAAAAGTAATTGAAACAGGCAAAAAATTAGCACAAGAAAAAGGCTTAAAGTTAGCTGTAATGACGTTTAACCAACATCCGTCTATCGTTTTCCAAAAAGTTCTACCTGAAAATATGAAATATTTAAATAGTCTAGAACAAAAAGAACGATTGATGGAAAAGCAAGGAGTAGATATTCTATATGTGATCGAATTTACATCAGCATTTGCTCATTTAGCACCGCAAGAATTTGTGGATCAATATATTGTTGGTTTACATGCAAAAGTTGCCGTTTCTGGCTTTGATTATACTTATGGACCAAAAGATATCGCAGATGTTGCTCATTTGCCAGGATATGCTAAAAGCCGCTTTGAAATTGCTACTGTAAGTAAAGAAGAGCTAGATGGTGAAAAAATCAGTTCAACACGAATTCGAGATTTAATGGAACAAGGTAAAATGGAAGAAGTCACTGAATTATTAGGCTATGTATATGAAACTGACGGAACAGTGGTTCATGGGGATGCTAGAGGTCGTTTGTTAGGATTTCCAACTGCTAACATCAAAGTCAAAAGCACGGTGCGTTTACCTAGAATTGGTGTGTATGCCGTGAAGATTCAAATTGGTGAGAGCTGGCATATTGGCATGGGGTCGATCGGACATAATGATACGTTTGGCGATGGTCGCGATCTTACAGTAGAGGTGTATATCTTAAATTTCCATCAAGATATTTATGGTGAGCAAGTCACTGTTCGCTGGAATCATTATTTACGTGATCAAGTTAAATTTGATGGAGCTGAGAGTTTGATTGTACAGCTTAAACAAGATGAACAAGATACAGCTGACTACTTTATATAAAAGAGTTTAGTCTAGATTTTAACAATAAGCTAAATAGGCAGCGTAACTTTTATAGGCTGTTTATTTAGCTTTTTTTGTAAAAAAAGAATAGTGTCATAACGATTTTAGGATGGTTCATTTATTCTATTCTGTCATAATTGAGAACAAGTAAAAATTAATTGCTTACGAACTTTTAGGAGGATAAAGTCTATGAAAAAAATTATTTTAGGAGCAACAGTTGTGCTTTGTTCACTAGTTTTAGTAGGATGCAGAAAAAATTTGGAGAAAAAAGATCATCATGAAACGTCATCCTCTCAAGTGGAGAAAAGTAGTCGTTCTTTAGAATCAAGTAAGAAGCAAGGAGATGAAAAAACGTCGAAATCAACTACAAAAAAGAACAAGGGATAAATAAGTAACGGACGATTCATTCAATTGTTTATAATGTTTGAAGGAAATGTTAAAACAACTATTTTGATAAATCGTTCTGTATCAAGCTGTTTATGTGATGATCTTATAAGTGAAAACAGGAAAAATTGAGACAAAAGCCAGCATTCACCAAAAGTTTTGTTTTACTTTTGATGAATGCTGGCTGATTTAGTAGGAAGCTGTTTTGATTTCATGTAGCAAAGCGAACAGTCGAATTTTAGCCGCCTAAAGCGTCATAAGAATCACTAAAATGATGGATCAGCAAAAGAAGATAGGACTTGCTTCAAGTGGAGGCCCATATACTTATTTTTTAGATAGTAAATGGACATTACTCTGGTCGGCAGTTTTTTATGATTGATTGCAGTAATATTTAACGCATTAAAGTGGCGTTCTAAGTACTGCAGTCTTTTTAATCAATGGCATCACAAAAGGTAATTGGAGTGAGGCCTTAATGTTTGCAATTGCAACAGCGGTTGGTCTTACACCGGAAATGTTGCCAATGATTGTTACGACCAATTTAGTTAAAGGCGCTAGAGACATGGCAAAAGAAGGCACGATCATGAAAAATATCAATGCTATTCAAAACTTTGGCGCCATGGATATTTTATGTACAGATAAAACGGGTACACTAACACAAGATAAAGTGATTTTAGAATATCATTACAATACTTCATGTCAAGAAGATCGAGAAGTCTTACATTCAGCATTTTTAAATAGCTACTTTTAAACAGGCCTGCGCAATCTAATTGATAAAGCAATTATTGAAGCAACGTCAAAAGAGTTATCTATTGATGAAGAAGACTACTTTAAAATTGATGAAATTCCATTTGATTTTAATCGTAGAAGAATGAGTGTGGTGGTAAAAAATAGAAGATCCAATCAAAGTTTTTTGATTACCAAAGGAGCAGTGGAAGAAATGCTGAAAGCTTGTTCTCATATCAACCAACATGGTGAGATTGTTCCAATCACGCCCCAAATAAAGAAGCAAGTATTAAAAACAGTAAACGAATTAAATGAAGATGGATTGCGTGTATTAGCGATTGCCGATAAAAAGGTCAATAATCAATTAGATGACTATTCAGTTGAAGATGAAAAAGAATTGATCTTACAAGGGTATTTAGCATTTTTAGACCCTCCTAAAGAAACGGCAGCAGCTATTAAAGTGCTAGAAAATAATGGTGTTTCTGTGAAAATCTTAACAGGTGATAATAAGTTAGTTACCCGTTCAGTCTGTAAAGAGGTTGGTCTTGGTTCAGAAAAAATGATCAATGGTTCAGCTCTTGCAAAGCTATCTGAAACGGAGTTAGAAGAAACGGTGAATGAATACAACATTTTCACAAAAGTAACACCTGATCAAAAAACAAAAATAGTGAAAGCTTTGAAAAAAAATGAACAAACAGTTGGTTTTATGGGGGATGGAAACAACGATGCAAGAGCGATGAAGGTGTCAGATATTGGAATCTCTGTCGATACAGCAGTTGATATTGCAAAAGAATCTGCAGATGTTATTTTATTGCAGAAAGACTTGATGGTTTTAGAGAAAGGAATAATTTCCGGTCGCAGAGTTTTTAGCAATACAATGAAGTATGTCAAAATGACTGTAAGTTCAAATTTCGGTAATGTATTTTCAGTTATTCCAGCAAGTATCTTTTTACTATTTTTACCTGTTGCACCGATTCAATCACTCTTTTTGAATTTGATTTATGATACACATCTTGTATGTCTGTTCCTTGGGATAATGTAGGTGCAGGGTATGTAGAAAAACCAAAAAAATGGGAAGCTAAATCGATTGGTTCATTCATGAGATGGTTTGGACCAACGAGTTCGATTTTTGATATTGTGACCTATTTATTTATGTACTTTATTATTTGTCCAGCAATTTTGGGCGGAGGCTTTTTCTCATTAACAACGGATGAACAATTACTATTTATAGCTATTTTCCATGCCGGTTGGTTTATTGAATCATTATGGTCATAAATTTTGGTGCTCCATATCTTAAGAACACCGAAAATTCCATTTCTTCAAAGTAAGGCGTCTGGCATTTTAACGTTAGTTACGTCAATTGGGATTTTGGTTGGGACTGTTTTACCTTTCACGCGTCTTGGAGCAAGTATTGGATTTGCACCATTACCTGGAAATTACTTCTTTTATTTGATTCCAACGATCATTGCCTATTTACTTTTAGTAACAGTGATAAAAAAAATTTATATGAGAAAATATCAAGAGTTGCTATAAAAAAAAGCACGGCAGCGTTATGATATGTAATGGTATTTTGACCTTTATGGAGGAGGCAAGGTATCATTTTTAATTTGTATCCAATAATAGTAATAGTTGAGTAAGAGAATAAGAATTTATTGAATCAAATTAGAACATTTTATGATGGGATATGTTAAGATAAGAAACGTCTTCTATAAATAATCTGTAAGATAGAAGGCTTTTAAATTGGAGGAATAGGAAATTGAAAAACGATAATACAAAAATTTCAGCTTACATACATATCCCGTTTTGTGAACATATCTGTTTTTATTGCGACTTTAATAAAGTGTTTTTAGAGGGGCAACCAGTCGATGAATATATTCAAAGTCTTTTGAAAGAGATTCGCTTGACCAAAGAGCAATATCCGAGTAAAACGACCGAAACAATTTACATAGGTGGTGGAACCCCAACTTCTTTATCGGCAAAACAACTGGATGTATTGTTAAAAGGTGTCCGTGAGTTACTACCAATTGATGCTAAAAATGAATTTACAATAGAAGCAAATCCAGGTGATTTAACGCAAGAAAAGCTACAAGTGATGAAAGAATATGGTGTAAATCGCTTATCAATGGGGGTTCAAACATTCGATAATCAATTGTTGAAGAAAATTGGACGCAAACATACAGCAGAAGATGTTTATGAAACAATGAAATTTTTAGAAAGAGAAGATTTCCTAAATGTCAGTATCGATTTGATTTATGCGTTGCCTGGTCAAACACTAGAAGGATTTAGAGATACCTTGAAACGAGCGATCGAGCTTGATTTACCACATTACTCGTTATACTCTTTGATTTTGGAGAATAAGACGATGTTTATGAACTGGGTGCGTCAAGGACGTTTACAGTTGCCAGATCAAGATGTGGAAGCGCAAATGTTTGAAGAGACGATTACTGCAATGGAGAAAGCAGGACGGCATCAATATGAGGTGAGTAATTTTGCTTTAAAGGGACAAGAAAGTCAGCATAACTTAGTTTACTGGAACAATGATCATTATTATGGATTTGGTGCTGGAGCTAGTGGCTATTTAGGTCACACTCGATATAAAAATCATGGACCGATCCAGCATTATTTAAAACCGTTACGTAAAAATCAATTACCAACTTTGGAAACTGAAGTGTTGACCTTGAATAATCAAATGGAAGAAGAATTATTCTTAGGACTACGAAAAAAAATGGGCGTTTCAAAGACAAGATTCCAGGAGAAGTTTGGGTTGACCTTGAATCAGGTCTACCAAGAAACGATTCTTGATTTAATTCAAAAAGGATTGCTACTAGAGGATAAAGAGTATATCCAATTAACTGAACAAGGACTTTTTGTAGGAAATGACGTGTTTGAAGCTTTTCTAATCGATAAGGAAAAGTGATCATAACGGGAACGAAAGTAGAGATGTATAAGCTCTATTTTCGTTCTTTTTTATTGATTTAGCACTCGATGATAAAGAGTGCTAAAAAAGAATGTTTTTCTCTTGACAATTTTAGCAGAACTTGCTATATTAATAATTGTATTAGCACTTGAATAACATGAGTGCTAATGAAGGGTGGTAACTATGATAACAGAAAGACAAAAGAATATTTTGCGACTTATCATCCAAGAATACACCAACACAGGAACACCTGTAGGATCAAAGAAGCTGATGGAAGAAGGAATCAAGTCAAGCTCCGCAACAATCCGTAACGATATGAAGGCTCTGGAAGAGCATGGGTTGCTGTTAAAAACTCATTCATCTTCAGGGAGAATTCCATCAATGGATGGTTATCGCTATTATGTGGATCATTTACTAAATCCAACGGAAGTTCAGCATGATGAATTGGAAACCATTCGTCACTCCTTTGGAAAAGAGTTTCACGAGATCAATGATATCATTGAACAATCTGCGGAGATCCTTTCCAATTTGACGAGCTATACGGCGTTTTCTTTAGGTCCTGAGGTAAAAGAACGAAGACTAACAGGTTTTCGGATCGTTCCTTTAAATGACCGACAAATCATAGCGGTCATTGTGACAGATAAAGGAAATGTCGAAAGCCAAGTATTCGCAATTCCAGCGTCTGTTTCCAGCCAAGATCTAGAAAAAATGACGCAAATCATCAATGACAAGTTGGTGGGGCAACCATTATTAACGATTTATCATCGCCTGCGAACTGAGATTCCGATGATTTTACATCGTTATTTTCAAACACCTGACGGTATGATGAGTTTATTCGATGCTATGTTAGGTCATGCATTTGAAGAAAAAGTCTTCGTCAGCGGTCGTATGAATGTGTTAGATTTTGGTATAAAACAAGATATGGATCAATTGAAATCCGTTTATTCATTTATGCAAAATACAGATGCTATCACGCATTTATTAACGAATGAAGACGAAAATAACTCGTCGATCGCTATTCGAATCGGCTCAGAAATCGGCAATGACTTGTTAGCGAATATGAGTATGATCACCGCTACTTATGAAGTAGCAGGTCACGGTAAAGGAACGATCGCATTGCTAGGTCCAACAAGCATGCCATATTCTAAAATGTTTGGTTTAGTGGATGTATTCCGCGATGAACTAGCTTCAAAACTTGGAGCCTATTATCGTTTTCTTGACGAATAGACACTAAGTGAAAATATAGAATTCTACCAATTCTACGGAAATGAGAAGGGAAGTTGCCAGAGTGAGTAATAAAGAAGAAACAAATGAAGAAATTCAAGAAGAACATACGGAAGCAATTGATGATTCTGGAGTTTCTGAAACAGAAGCTGAGATGACAGAATTAGAAACGGCTCAAGCTGACTTATCAGAAATGGAAGACAAGTTTTTAAGAGCACGTGCTGAGATTGCCAATATGAGCAATCGTTTCAAAAACGAGCGTGAATTGCTCGTTCGTTATCGATCACAAGATTTAGGTAAAAAATTATTGCCCTCGCTTGATAATCTAGAGCGTGCGATGGCAATCGAAGTCGATGATGAGCAAGGCGCAAGCTTGAAAAAAGGCATTTCAATGGTTCTTGAAAGCTTACAAGCTGCTTTGAAAGAAGAAGGAATCGAAGAAATCCCAACGATGGGTGAAGTCTTTGACCCTAATTTACATCAAGCAGTTCAAACGATTCCAGCAAGTGATGAAACACCTGCGGACACAATCGTTGAAGTCTTACAAAAAGGCTATAAGTTACATGATCGTGTTTTACGAGCAAGCATGGTTATCGTTGCTCAATAGCAACATAAAACAATGCTTGTATACTATAAATTAAAAAATTAAATTGAAGATAGGAGATCATTAATTATGAGTAAAATTATTGGTATTGACTTAGGAACAACAAACTCTGCAGTTGCAGTATTAGAAGGCGGAGAAGCAAAAATCATTGCAAATCCAGAAGGAAACCGTACAACTCCTTCAGTAGTGTCATTTAAAAATGGCGAAATTCAAGTCGGTGAAGTGGCAAAACGTCAAGCAGTGACAAACCCACACACGATTTCTTCAATTAAACGTCATATGGGTGAAGCAGGCTTCAAAGTAGAAGTAGATGGAAAATCATATACACCACAAGAAATTTCTGCAATGATCTTACAATATCTAAAAGGTTTCGCAGAAGAATATTTAGGTGAAAAAGTGGATAAAGCTGTTATTACAGTTCCAGCTTACTTCAACGATGCACAACGTCAAGCAACAAAAGACGCTGGTAAAATCGCTGGTTTAGAAGTTGAACGTATCGTTAACGAACCAACAGCTGCAGCTTTAGCGTATGGTTTAGATAAAACAGATAAAGATGAAAAAGTATTAGTATTTGACCTTGGTGGTGGTACATTTGACGTATCGATCCTTGAATTAGGCGATGGCGTATTCGACGTATTATCAACTGCTGGTGACAATGAACTAGGTGGAGATGACTTTGATAACAAAATCATCGACTACATGGTAGCAGAATTCAAAAAAGAAAACGGTGTTGATTTATCTAAAGATAAAATGGCTGTACAACGTTTGAAAGATGCTGCTGAAAAAGCGAAAAAAGATTTATCAGGTGTTACTTCAACACAAATCAGCTTACCATTTATCACGGCAGGAGACGCTGGTCCATTACACTTAGAAATGAACTTAACTCGTGCGAAATTTGACGAATTAACAAGTGACTTAGTAGAACGTACGAAAACACCTGTACGTCAAGCCTTGAAAGATGCTGGTTTGAACCCATCTGAAATCGATGAAGTAATCTTGGTTGGTGGATCTACACGTATTCCAGCTGTTGTAGAAGCTGTACGTAAAGAAACGAACAAAGAACCAAATAAATCAGTTAACCCAGATGAAGTCGTTGCAATGGGTGCTGCAATTCAAGGTGGCGTTATCACTGGTGATGTGAAAGATGTCGTGTTATTAGACGTAACACCATTATCATTAGGTATCGAAACAATGGGTGGCGTATTTACTAAATTGATCGATCGTAATACAACGATCCCAACAAGTAAATCACAAGTATTCTCAACTGCCGCTGATAACCAACCAGCCGTAGATATTCACGTATTACAAGGTGAACGTCCAATGTCAGCAGATAACAAAACATTAGGTCGTTTCCAATTAACAGATATTCCAGCTGCTCCTCGTGGTGTACCACAAATCGAAGTAAGTTTTGATATCGATAAAAATGGTATCGTAAATGTGCGTGCGAAAGATTTAGGTACTCAAAAAGAACAAACAATCACAATCAAATCTTCATCAGGTTTATCAGATGATGAAATCGAACGTATGGTGAAAGATGCTGAATCTAATGCTGAAGCAGATAAAGCACGTAAAGAAGAAGTTGACTTACGTAACGATGTGGATGCTTTGTTATTCACTGTTGATAAAACATTGAAAGAATTAGAAGGCAAAGTAGATGCTGATGAAGTGAAAAAAGCAGAAGATGCTCGTGATGAATTAAAATCAGCTGTTGAAGCGAATGACATCGAACAAATGAAAGAAAAACGTGATTCATTAAACGAAATCGTTCAAAGCTTAACAGTAAAACTTTATGAACAAGCAGCGCAACAACAAGCGCAAGAAAACCCTGAAGCTGCACAAGGTGGAGCAGATGATGTTGTAGATGCTGACTTTGAAGAAGTAGAAGGCGACGATAAATAATCGTTAACAAGCTGGCAAAGACCAAAGTCATCGCTTTGGTCTTTGCCTATCTTTATTTGTAGAGAATCTTACCTATAAATGTAGTGAAGCTATTTTGCTTTTGCTGGATTTGTGGTATGATTACAACGATGTTTTTTACAAATAAATTGGCGTCGATCCTATTTTAGAATAAATGGAATAATAGTTGGAGGGGAACTAATGGCTACGAAAAGAGATTATTATGAAGTACTTGGCCTTGCCAAAGGTGCTTCAGATGATGAAATAAAAAAAGCTTACCGTAAGCTTTCCAAACAATATCACCCAGATATCAACAAAGAAGCAGATGCAGAAGACAAATTCAAAGAAGTTTCGGAAGCCTATGAAGTGTTGAGCGATCCTCAGAAAAAGGCGGCTTATGATCAATATGGTCATGCGGGCACTGATCCAAATTATGGTGGAGGCGCTGGTGGTTTCGGCGGCTTTGGCGGAGGAGGATTCTCTAGCAGCGGTTTTGGTGGGTTTGAAGATATTTTTGATTCATTCTTTGGTGGCGGTTCTCGTAGTGTCGATCCGACAGCACCAAGACAAGGGGCTGACTTACAATATACAGTCAACTTGAAGTTTGAAGAAGCGATTTTTGGTGTTGAAAAAGAAATCAAATATAATCGTGAAGATAATTGTGAAACTTGTGGTGGTAATGGAGCGAAACCTGGTACGCATCCTGAAACGTGTCATAAATGTCACGGATCTGGTTCAATCAATGTGGAACGTCAAACACCACTTGGCCGTGTGATGAGTCGTCAAACCTGTGATGTTTGTCGTGGAACAGGAAAAGAAATCAAAGAACCATGCCCAACTTGTCATGGCACTGGTCATGAGAAAAAAGCGCATAAAGTCAAAGTAAATGTACCAGCTGGTGTGGAAGATGGACAACAAATGCGTTTAGCAAATCAAGGAGAAGCCGGCATGAACGGTGGACCGTATGGTGATTTGTATGTTGTCTTTAGTGTTGAGGACAGTAATATTTTTGACCGTGAAGGTTCAGAAATCTATTATGATTTACCATTAAGCTTTGTTCAAGCAGCTCTTGGAGATGAGGTCAAAGTACCAACAGTTCATGGGGATGTAAAATTAAAAATCCCAGCTGGAACCCAAACTGAAACAAACTTCCGTTTAAGAGGTAAAGGTGCACCACGCTTGCGTGGTGGTGCTAATGGCGATCAACATGTAAAAGTCAAAATCATTACACCGAAAAACTTGAATGACGAACAAAAAGAAGCGTTGCGTACCTTTGCAAAAGCTGGCGGTCAAACCGTAAGTGAACAGCAAGAAGAAGGCTTCTTTGATAAAATGAAGGACGCTTTTGGCGGTAAGAAAAAGAAATAATATAAAAAGCATCTCAAACTGGTCGGCGTTTCATCCAGTTCGAGGTGCTTTTTTATTGATATATCGCTAACATATCTGTAAGACGTCGTTTTAACTCAGTTCTCACGTGTTTTGGTTGTATACACTCGCATTGATAGCCAAAACCTAAAAGAAGATTATAGCCAAACTCATCTTCCATAAAAGGAAAGTCAACGATCACCTTTTCAGGATCATCCGTATGGGAAAATGTAAGTTGTCCAAATTTATCGCGCAACTGTTCCTTGATTTTGTGGGTTACTTTCAATGTGATTGTTGTGAATTCTTTACCATAGAATGGCTCTTTTCCTAGTGGTTTAGCTTTAAATTCTCGAGGATCAAAATGTGATGCTGATAATGTTAATTCACTCATTCTAGAGATTTTAAACGTTCTAAAATCAGCTTTTTCTAAGCAATATGCTTGTAAATACCAGCTGATTTCCTTTAGAACGAGACGATAAGGTTCCACTGTTCTTTGTGTTTTTCTTCCTTGATTGTCCTCATAATCAAAAGAAAGTACACGTTGTTGATCCATTCCAGCTTTTACTACCTCTAAAAAAGGTTGTAAGGTATGGTTATTGGTCCATGGTGTTAAATCAATGACGATTTGGTTGGTTTTAAATTCAATTTCTTCAAGAAATTGGCTAGGAACTAAGGTTTTTATTTTTTCGAAGGTTTGGTTTATTTGAATAGGTGAGATATTGTTGGATAAACTTTCTAAAGCAATCAGCAAAAACGTGATATCCGCCGACGTGAAAAATTGTTTATCTATTTTATAATTTTCCATAATTTGGATTCCACCGTTTACTCCAGGGAAAGAAGTCACTGGGATGCCAGCTTCACTTAGGGAATTAATGTCGCGATAAATTGTTCGAACGGAGACTTCTAACCTTTCAGCTAATTGCGAAGCACTGACTTGTTTTCTTTCTAGCAATATCATGATGATTGCTAGTAATCGTTCTGTTTTCATTTGGCACCTCTTTTTGATCAAGATCTGTTTATTTTATTATAACTAAAAATGCATTAGATTTGGTGGAAAGTAGTAAAAATAGTTAAAACATTATTGAATTTGATTTTGGGTACACTAGATTAGAAAGATTATCGGTTCGTAGCGATCGGTTGAGAGTTGGTATATTGACTTTAGTTATATATATTTATATAATTGCAACAATGGTGTTGCGTGAAGCTGAGCATGATTATGTCAATGATGAAAAAGCAATGAATAGTATGAGAAGTGAGTTGAACATTGATTCCAATCAAGTTCCTCGATTTTTACAGCGCGCTTTTTGTCGCTACATTTTTTTGTAAAGAGAGCTGTTCGCTAAATCTGGCGTAATACGTTTTGTTATAATCGTTAATCCAAACAGCACACTTTCTAAAAGTGACGGCTTTTTTTTGTTGCTGTAACTAATTTTTATTTATAAAAGCAGAGAAAGGAGACTAGGGATGAATCAGTATTTTTTTAAATCAAGTCATCCATTGGTTTCGTCTAGTTATTATCTATTGATGCTATTGATCATAATGAGCACGACTAATCCAATCATTATTAGTAGTTGCTTTCTGGCAAGCTTGAGTTTACGTCTATTCCAATTATTAAATAAGAAAAAGAAAGGCTTGTTTCATCCGTTGGTACTCGTGTTTCTGCTTACAGTAACAAATCCTTTGTTTGTACATCGAGGCGGAACGATTCTTTTTTTCTTTTTGAATAAACCAATCACCAAAGAAGCATTTACCTATGGATTTTTTATGGGATTGATGATTGCTTCAGTAATTTATCTCTTTCAGGCTTTCCAAGCAACCGTTGATTCAGAGCAATTTTTTTATCTTTTTGGCAAGCGGCTACCAAAAGTAACCATGATTTTGACTATGATTTTTCGTTTTATACCTTTGTTTAAACAATATTATCAGGAACTGAATCAGGTCCAAAAAACAGTACAACGTACACAACAGCGGAATTTTAAAGAGAAGGTAGCTTATGGGTTTGATTTGTTCGGCAATCTTTTTTCTTGGGCTCTGGAAAATGGAATGGATACAGCCGATTCAATGAAGGCAAGAGGCTATGGTGTAACGACAAGAAGCAGTCGACTCACCTATCGATGGCGTAAGCTAGATACAATAGCAATAATTTTCTTGATTGGCTGTAGCGGTGTGTTTTTATTGGCTTTGAGTAAAGGGGACTATCACTATAACTTCTATCCTTATAGTGAGTCATTCTTTGTATTCTGGCGTATTCAAGGCTTACAGTATCTACTGATTATAGTAGTCGCATTTATACCTGTGCTTAAGAGAATCAAGGAGGAGATCGTTTGGGCTATCTTGAAATTAAAAATGTAACGTTTCAATACGCCGGCGGGCATAAACCTGTTTTACAGGATCTGTCATTATTGCTTGATAAAGGAGCTTTTATCCTGATCTGTGGTGCATCTGGTAGTGGTAAATCAACGTTGTTAAAACTATTAAAACCGCAAATAACGCCTGCGGGGATTCAATCAGGCGAATTATTTTTTAATAATGAAAAATTATCCGCATTACCTGAGTTATTTTCTACCAGTAAAATCGGATACGTGATGCAACATCCCGAAAATCAAATCGTAACGGATAGTGTTTGGCATGAGCTAGCTTTCGGATTAGAAAACTTGGGAATTCCCCCATTTGAAATCAAAAGTCGGATTGCCGAAATGGTCAGTTTCCTAGGCATCCAAGACTTGATGGAGTACAAAATAAGTGATTTATCCGGCGGGCAAAAACAATTGCTAAATTTGGCAGCGGTGTTGGTGATGCGTCCAGAAATTTTACTATTAGATGAACCGATAACTCAGTTAGATCCAATTGCTGCACAAAATTTTGTCGAAATTTTAGTCCGCTTAAATCGGGAAATGGGCCTCACAATTCTTTTAGCTGAGCACAGTTTAGAAAGTGTTTTTCCATTTGCTGATCAAGTGATTGTCTTAGAGGAAGGACGTTTACTTTTGACTGATACACCTGCTCGAATTTCAACCAAAATCAAAACACAAAAATTCGAGTCCAAACGTTTTCTATTAAGCTTGCCAAGTGCAGTACGTATTTACCACGAGGCTGGTTTTCAAGGGCCGTGTCCAATCACAGTCATCGAAGGCAAAAAACTTTTAGCAACCTATTTTCCAGATCAGTTTTCTATTAACGTTATTAAACAAGTCCCTTCATCAAAAAGCTGTCAAAATGCGGTTAAAAATAGTATTCAATTGAAAAATGGCTGGTTTCGCTATGAGAAAAACGGCAAGGATATTTTAGCAGGAGTTGATCTAACTATAGCAGAAGGGGAAATTTTCTCTTTAGTTGGTGGAAATGGAACTGGAAAAACTACCCTTTTAAAAGTGATCGCAGGTCTTCAATCTTGCTATCGAGGGAAATTACAGTTGTTCGCTCAACCCGCCAAAAAAAATCAGCATCTGGTTGGTTATTTACCGCAAGAGCCACAAATGATGTTTATCAAAGACTCTGTTTTAGAAGATTATCAAAGTTATTTGTTTAGTAAGGGAATAGCAGGGCAAGAGCAAACGAAACGTATTGAAAGGATCACTTCATTGCTAGCGATCAAAGAAAGCGTCCTTCAGCATCCTTTTGATTTAAGTGGTGGACAGTGTCAGCGAGCTGCGCTAGGCAAGTTACTGTTGACGGATCCTAAAATCTTATTACTAGATGAACCTACCAAAGGCATCGATAATTATGGCAAAAATCAACTGATTGAGTTATTGAAGAAATTGGCAAAGCAAGGAAAAACAATTTTAGTAGTCACTCATGATCTGGATTTTGCTGCAGAATTGTCGGATCGTTGTGGTCTTTTTTTCAAAAATAACTTATTAACAACAGCAGAACCAACCTTATTTTTTAGTAATCATACTTTTTATACAACAGCTGCCAGTAGAATTTCCCGTGATACATTTTCTCGTTTAGTGACAACCCAGCAAGTCATCGAAGCATGTCTGGAAAAGGGTGTAAGAAGCATATGAAGCAAATTGGGTTCAAACGAGCTATAATTGTGATGCTAGTGCTGCTATTCTTAGTTGGATTAACGTTTATCCTATTTGAAGTCGGGCAGTATCAAGTGATTTCAATGCTGTTGGTTATCGGAGCCTGTCTCCCAATTTATTACAGATATGAAAAAAGACAGCTGAATATCAAAGAAGTAGTGTTGATTGCGATTTTAACAACAACTGCTGTTTTGGGACGCTTTCTATTCTACATGATTCCGGCAATTACACCGATGACTGCGATCATCATTATTTCTGGGATTTGTATGGGAGCTGAAATAGGTTTTCTTGTTGGTTCATTATCAGCCGTGACATCCAATATGTTATTCGGGCAAGGACCATGGACACCTTTCCAGATGTTTTCTTGGGGACTGATCGGTTTGATTGCAGGTTTGCCTTGGATTCAGAGCTTCATCGGCAAAAGTTATTGTTTTTTGGTGATTTACGGAATTTTAGCTGGGCTTTTCTTTTCATTTTTTATGGATGTATGGACAGTCCTTTCGATTGACCGCTATTTTTCATGGCAAAGATATTTGGCGTTACTAGTGACAGCTTTACCTTATACAGTTTCTTATTGCGTTTCAAATGCATTTTTCTCGTGTTTGTTATTGCGATCAATTCAAAACAAGCTTCAACGTATTTTAATTAAATACGATATAAAATAGAAAAACAAAGGTGGAAATAAAATGAAAAAATTTGTAAGAGCCATACTATTGATGGGTGCTATCTTTTTACTGGGTGCCTGTGGTCAAAAAGCGGAGCAGAAAGAAACGAAGAAGGATGATGCTGACAAGTTAAGTGTCACGATCATATTAAAAGAAGATGACAAAGAATTTGATAAAAAAGAGTTGAAGGTCAAAAAAGATGAATCTTTACAAACAGTGATGGAAGTCAACTATAAAGTAGACATGGATAAAGATTTTGTCAGTGGTATAGATGGACATCAGCAAGATGCGTCAGCTAGTAAATATTGGTTATATGATGTAAATGGCAAACAACCAGATGTAGGTGCAGTGGAATATTTTCTTAAAGATGGCGATATCGTAACGTGGAAATTGAATAAACTATAAGCAGGTGGAAGAAGATCCACTAAAAAATAAAAGAAGCTATTTAAACCCTGACAATCAGTTGTCAGGGTTTGTTTGTTAGAATGAACTTGTCAGTCAGACAATCAAAAATAAAGGAGCAGAATATTTATGGAAACTGTAGCGGCATTTAAAGAAATAATGGCAGAACAAACAGAAATCGCCTTAGCAACAAGCGTTGAGGAAGTACCAAATGTGAGGATTGTTAGCTTCTTTTATGATAAAAGCAAAAAATGCTTATTTTTCTCCACGTTTAAAGGCAATGAAAAAATTACCGAGTTTCAAAAGAATCCCAACGTAGCCTTTACTACAATCCCAACGAAAAATACGAACCATGTCCGGGTCCATTACGCTAAAGTCCAAAAGAGTGAGAGGAGTGTATATGATGTAGCAGAGCAATGGATTCAAAAGATTCCTAGCTATGAAGAAAATATCAAGAATGCAGGTCAAATGTTAGAATTATACGAAATTCACTTTACAGAAGCCATCGTGATTTTAGGCATGTCTAGTAGAGAAACCATCCAGCTGTAAGGCTGAAAAGGAGGATTGTATGAATTATTGGATCGGAGTTGCTTCTAAAGATCATGTGACACTTGGCGTAGCAGGTGGTTTTTGCCAATTATGTCATGGCAAATCAGCCCCACTAAATAAAATGCAAGCAGGTGACTGGTTGATTTACTATGCGCCAAAGCAGAGTTTAAAGACGAAAGAACCTTGTCAAGAATTCATTGCACTAGGTCAGATTTTACCAGGTGAGACCTATGCATTTGAAATGGCTCCAGGTTTTATCCCTAATAGAAAAAATGTTGACTTCTTGAAAGATATCCAGCCAGTTTCATTACAAGCAGTTGCTGATTTTCCATTATGGCAAGAGTACCGATCTCGCTTGAGATTTGGTCATTTTCAAATTCCGGAAGAGCTATTTGATTTTATCATCTCTGGCATGAAAACAGGTGTATAAATAAAAAACAGGACAGACATGAAAAAAATGCTGCTGTCCTGTTTTTTTCATACCCACTTTTAAACATGCGTTAATACCCCCCTTGCACAATAAACAGGCTAAAAACTAGTCTAATGTTTAAAATAGTACTAAATTAATACAACTATCGCCTCTTTTTTGATTAATAGTGTCAATCCTATCTTATTTTCTGAGTTATAATAAAAGAAAATAGTGTTGAAAAGGAGTAGGAAAGATGAAAGACTATATCTATGCAATCAGTGATATTCATGGAGAGTATGAATTGTTTGAAGAATTGATCCAATACTATGATCCAGCAATGCACCAGTTGGTATTGATCGGTGACTTAAATGATCGTGGACCAAAGACAAAAGAGAGCTTTTTACTAGGGAAAAAATTAGTGGAGCAGCACAACGCAATCTATCTTAGAGGGAATCATGAAGAGTATTTTCTCCAGTTTTTAACTAAACCAGAAGATTGGTTTACTAGCTATGTTCGTAATGGCGGGAAAGAAACGATGGAAAGTTTGCTACACAAAGGGGCGACAGCAGAATATTCTCCTACTGAGATTGCGATGATGATTCGCAGTCGCTATAAGGAATTAATCGATTTTTTAATGGAGCGTCCGTTATATTTTGAGTGGAATGACTATATTTTTGTCCATGCTGGTGTCGACTTAACAAAAAAAGATTGGCATGAAACAAGCACGCATGACTTTATCTGGATCAGAGAAGCCTTTCACACTGGAAAAAATAATACAGGAAAAACGATTGTCTTTGGTCATACGATCACTCCAATGTTGCATGGTGACATGGAAACAACTGATTTATGGTGTTCAGATCATAAAATTGGTATTGATGGTGGAGCTGTTTTCGGCGGTTCGGTTCATGGTGTGATTTTTGATGCCAATGGGATCGTGCAAGATATTGAATATCAAAATCTAAAAGGACCTTGGCAACCTGATTTTTAGCAACAAGTGCTGTTCCTTATAGAAGGAGGATAAAGTCTTTTCTAAGCTTTATCCTCTTTCTATATTTCAAGCAGAAAATATGCTAAAATGAAACAGTATGTTAATGAAAAGAGGTATTTAAATATGGCAGAAACCTATAACCAAGAAGTAGTTGCTTTACTTCAAAAAGAATTGACAGAATATCGTCCAAACCAGCTAACAACTGTTCTGACTTTATTAAGTGAAGGCAACACTGTTCCTTTTATTGCTCGCTATCGTAAGGAGATGACGGGCAGTTTAGATGAAGTTCAAATTCGTGAAATCGAAGAACGTTATACTTATTTAGGAAATTTAGAAAAGCGTAAAGAAGAAGTCTTGCGTCTAATTGAAGAACAAGGCAAACTAACAGAAGAGTTGGCTAAATCGATTCAAAAAGCAACAAAGATGCAGCAAGTAGAAGATCTTTATCGCCCTTATAAACAAAAACGTCGGACTAAAGCGACAATTGCCAAAGAAAAGGGACTAGAACCATTGGCGGATTGGCTACTGAGTTTTCCTGTCCAAGCAGATGTAACAGCAGAAGCTGAACAATATGTTGATAGTGAAAAAGAAGTTGAGTCAGCTGAAATAGCCTTACTTGGGGCACATGAAATCATTGCTGAGCGAGTGAGTGATGAGCCAAAATTTCGGACTTGGATTCGTGACTTCACGTTTAAACACGGGCAATATGTCAGCACGGTCAAAGATAAAGAAAAAGACGAGAAATCCGTTTATGAAATGTACTATGATTTTTCCGAACCCGTTAGTAAAATGGTTTCTCATAGAGTCTTAGCGACAAACCGTGGAGAAAAAGAAGATATCTTGAAAGTAGCTCTTTTCGTAGAAGAAGAAAAGATAGCTGGTTATCTAGAGCGCCAATTGATTGGAAACAACAAACAATCACCAACGGCAACTTATGTTGAAACTGCTTATTTAGACAGTTATAAACGGTTTATTGGTCCAGCGATTGAAAGGGAGATCCGCAATGAGCTAACTGAAAAAGCAGATGAACAAGCAATCAATGTTTTTGGGGAAAATTTGCGTAATTTATTATTGCAGCCACCGTTGAAAGGAAAAGTTGTTTTAGGCTTTGATCCTGCTTATCGAACAGGTTGTAAAATGGCCATTGTAGATGCAACCGGAAAAGTCTTAGCAATTCAAGTAATTTACCCACATAAACCTGCTTCTGGAGAAAAACGTGCCGCAGCTGGTCCTGCGTTTAACAAATTGATCGAAGAATTCCAAGTTGAAATGGTTGCAATCGGTAATGGAACAGCGAGCCGTGAATCAGAATTATTTGTGGCTGAACAGCTAAAACAAATCAAACGCGATGTTTTTTATGTAATCGTCAATGAAGCTGGTGCCTCTGTTTATTCTGCCAGTGATGTGGCACGAGCTGAATTTCCAGATTTACAAGTAGAAGAAAGAAGTGCAATCAGTATTGCCCGCCGTTTGCAAGATCCATTAGCAGAACTTGTTAAAATCGATCCCAAAGCAGTTGGTGTGGGACAATATCAGCATGATGTTTCTCAAAAACGTTTGGCGGAACAATTGAATTTTGTAGTTGAAACAGCTGTTAACCAAGTCGGCGTCAATGTAAATACAGCTAGCCCACAACTTTTACAACATATTTCTGGGTTAAATAAAACAACGGCTCAAAATTTAATGGCCTATCGTGATGAAAATGGCGCATTTACAGCCCGTAATCAAGTCAAAAAAGTGCCACGTTTAGGACCAAAAGCCTATGAACAAGCGATTGGGTTCTTACGGATTCCAAATGGGAAAAATATTTTAGATAATACTGGAATTCACCCTGAAAGTTATGATGTAGCTAAAGCAATTTTAGAAAAAGCCAACGTTAAATTAGCAGAACTTGGTACGACAGAAGCTGCGCAACGTTTGAAAGGTTTACCACTAGCACAATTGGAAACCGAATTAGCAGTTGGTAGTGAAACGCTTAAAGATATTATTGCCGCTTTAGTCCAACCAGGTCGGGATATGCGTGATGAAATGCCTGCGCCACTTTTAAGAAAAGATGTTTTATCAATGGAAGATCTAAAATCAGGGATGGAATTACAAGGAACAGTTCGTAACGTCATCGATTTTGGAGCATTCGTTGATATTGGTGTCAAACAAGACGGTTTAGTCCATATTTCAAAACTTAGCTCGAAATTTGTTAAACACCCTACTGATATTGTTGCTGTAGGGGATGTTGTAACAGTTTGGGTAGAAGATGTGGACATGAAGAAAGGGCGTATCAGTTTAACGATGCTGCCACAAGCTGAAAGGAAAGAATAGTCTTGAGTAGTTTTTCTAAAGAAGGAAAACCCGCAAAGCAAGTGTTGACAGATGCGCAATTACAAGCGATGGTAGAAGAGATTTCATTGTCTTTTTTTGGGAAAAAGTTTCGGCATAATGCTTTTTTTAACCGTCGTCTAAGAACCACTGGTGGTCGCTATCATTTAAGCTCGCACAATATAGACTTCAATCCAAAAGTTTTTGAACGTTATGGTGAATCAGAATTGATCAATGTGATCAAGCATGAATTGTGTCACTATCATCTGCATATAGAAGGCAAAGGCTATCAACATAAAGATCCTGAATTTAAGTCATTATTGAAACGAACCGGCGGCAGCCGCTATGTTCGTCCTTTAGTAGAACAAAAACCACAATCATACCATCAGTATCAGTGTGAAAAGTGTCAAACATTGATTCTACGTAAACGCAGAATCAATACGGAACGCTATGTTTGTGGGAAATGTCGAGGAAATTTAGTAGAGTTGCTTCATTCTTGATGACTATAAAGTAAATGAGTTTGGGACAAAAGTGAGTTCTTTTTTGTTAAAATTGCAAATCCCGAATAAGCGCTTCTGTCCCAATCCCATTATTATACTATTGATTAAGAGGAGAAGAGGAATAGCATGATTCAACATTGGAATACAGTTATCGAATATTTATCTGCAAAAGAAGCAACAGCTAGTCGTTATGATCTTGCAATCTTAGCTGGCAACAGTTTGCCTTATCTTGCGGATGAACTGATTCGGTTATATGAAAACGGCCTAGCAGACAGATTAATGTTAGTTGGTGGTGTTGGTCATGCTACGCCTTTTTTACAGAGTAACTTTAAAAAAATGGGGATGGCTATCACTGGCGCAAGTGAAACAGAAATGTATTTGGATTACTTTAAACAAAAATATGATTTAGATAAAACATTATTTTTAACGGAGAAAACATCAACCAACTCAGGTGAGAATGCACGTTTTGCATTAGATACAGTGAAGACCACAAACTGGCATCCTGAAAAAGTCTTATTATTGGCAGATCCTTTATTACAAAGAAGGATCAAGGCTACTTTTGAAAAAGAGTGGCAAGCAACAGATGCTGTTTTTACAAACTATGTATCGATCGTTCCCTTCGTAAAAGCGGCTGAAAATGCGATTATCTTTGAAAAAGAACAACTTAATGGTTTATGGAGTACAGACTACTTTCTTTCTTTAGTTTTGGGTGAAATTCCTCGACTTAGAAATGATGCAAATGGTTACGGGCCTAATGGTCGTAATTATATTGATGCTGTTGAGATACCAAAAGAAGTAAGTCAGGCCTATGATAAATTGTGCCAAGTATACGCATATGAAATGAAAAGATAAGAATTAAATAGTAGAAAAGTAAACGATTGAAGTGGATGAATGATTGACAAAAGTAAGAGCGTATTTTATCATTGAATAGGTAATAATGACATAGATTGCGGTCATGGCGGAATGGCAGACGCGCCAGCTTGAGGGGCTGGTGGGGGCAACCCCGTGGAAGTTCGAGTCTTCTTGGCCGCATAAGTTTTTTAGCAGAATACTTCTTTCAAAGAGGTGTCTTTTAATTTAGCTTTCAATTATTCTACTCCCCATTTAAAAAATGTTAGAAAGCGCTATAATGAGCGTAAGCGTTTTAAATAACTCTTATTTTATTATGTTTTAAGAATGGAGGAATTATCAATAAGATTAAAAGGAAAAATTGCGTTAGTTACTGGAGCTTCAATGGGCATGGGAAAAGAGCATGCAGCTTTATTTATTAAAGAAGGTGCAATCGTTTATATAGCGGATATTGATGATATATCGGGCAAAGAGACCGCTGCTAGTTTAGGAGACAATGCCCAATTTGTTCATTTAGATGTTACCAAAGAAGACCAATGGCAAAAAGCTATTGAACAAATCACTAAAGAACAAGGTGTAATAAATATTCTCGTGAATAGTGCTGGGATTAATGTCTTTAAGAGTCTAGAAAATACAACGCAAGAAGAATTTATGCGAACGATTGAAATCAATCAACTATCGGTCTTCTTAGGAATCAAAAATTCTGTAGCGTTAATTGAAAAGAGTCACTCAGCTTCAATTATTAACATTTCCTCAATTGAAGGCTTTGAAGGTAGTGTCGGCGGATATGGTTACGTTAGCTCAAAATTTGCGGTTAGAGGATTAACCAAATGTGCTGCTTTAGAATTCGCAGATAAGCATATTCGTGTCAACTCAGTTCATCCAGGTGATGTCATTACCCCAATGGTAACGCAAGCAACGGGAGAACAAAAAGCTGCAATTGAACAATTCCAACAAACGATTCCTATGAAAAGAATGGCTGATCCAAAAGAAATTTCAAACTTAGTCTTATTCTTGGTTTCTGATGACTCTTCTTATTCTACTGGTAGAGAATTTATTGCTGACGGTGGTATTTTAGCGTGATAATAAAAAAACTTGTTTCGTTTTGGAATACAAACGAAACAAGTTTTTTTATTGAATGCTTTAGTTGAAGCTGCTAAACCTCTTCTTTAACGGCTTTAAACAAAACTTGGAAGAAATAGGCCAAGCCCACAGTAATGATGATATGCCCTAAACCAGCAATCCCTGAAATAGCAGCAGATTCCGGAGAGCCTAATACTTGTAAAGTCCCTCGAATCATCATCATTAATAACGTAACACCCAAGCCGATATTATAAATAATATAGAATTTTTTATAATTTATTTCTTTTGTCAATTGAAAATTCTTTTCTAATAACAAGACAATCAAGAAAAAGAACATTCCTAAAATCAGTGCATGTGTGTGTAATACACTAAACTGGGTAGTGCCAGTAAAATCATTCCATTTTGTAAATTCACGATAAAAAATACCAGCTATTAATCCAAAAATCATATAAGACATACTAACTCTAACTAATTTTTTCATGGTTCACCTCTATTTTATTTTTTCAAACAAATTAACTGTAACAAATCAATTGATTCATTTCTACGTATTTGCATCCAGCTGTAATCGTAAATTCTATGCATTTCAGATACGCTTTTTGATCATATCTTATATAATAGATGAAAGACATAAACAAATTGGAGTGATCCGTATGGCAATTAGGCGTACTTGGTGGAAAGAAGCAGTGGGCTATCAGATTTATCCAGCTAGTTTTATGGACACAAACAATGATGGTATTGGCGATTTAAATGGAATTCGCTCAAAATTGGATTATCTCAAGTCACTGGGAATTGGTTTTATCTGGATCACGCCAATTTATGAATCACCCAATGTAGATAATGGCTATGATATAAGTGATTATCAAAAAATACTTGGGACCTTTGGCACAATGGAAGAATTTGATTTATTATTGAAAGAAGCTCATGAGCAAGGACTCAAAATAATCATGGATCTAGTGATCAATCATACCTCAAATCAACATTCCTGGTTTGTGGAATCAAGATCATCGCTAAAGGATGATTATCGTGATTACTATATTTGGGCGGATGGAACTATGGATGGGCCACCTAATGATTGGGTTTCAATTTTTGGCGGTTCTGCGTGGGAATATGATGAAAGGACCAACCAGTATTATCTCCATGTTTTTGCTAAAGAACAGCCAGATCTGAATTGGGAAAATCCTCGAGTAAAAAGAGACTTGTTTCAAATGATCGATTGGTGGTTGGACAAGGGGATTGACGGTTTTCAGGTCGACGCAATTTCTCATATAAAAAAAGCACCCTTAGAAACAACTTCAACAAAAGATCCATTTGAAGCATTTAAAAACGTGCCAGGTATTGAAACACATTTAAATGATCTCAGAGATATTTTTAAAAAGCGAGATATTTTAACTGTTGGTGAGGCAAATGGTGTCAGCGCTGCTGAAGCATATCAATGGGTGGGAGAAACTACAGGCTATTTTAATATGTTATTTGAATTTGATCATATTTCTCTTTGGAATAAAGACGAACAAGAAACGGTCGATGTTATCCAGTTTAAAAAGGCACTCACTGCTTGGCAAGAGGCACTAGCCGACGGGCGGGGCTGGAATGCCCTGTATATGGAAAATCATGATATTCCCCGTTCTGTATCTAGCTTTGGTAGTGAAGAGAAGGTATTTTGGCAAGCATCGGCCAAAGCCTTAGCTCTAACATTTTTATTGCTGCAAGGAACCCCCTTCATTTATCAAGGACAAGAAATTGGTATGACGAATCTGCCATTTACTTCAATTAATGAAATTGATGCGGTTGATACGAAAAATTTCTATTATGAAATGATCCATTCAGGGGTAGATCCTAAAAACGCACTGAACCTGATTCGCAAAACTGCCAGAGATAATGCAAGAACGCCGATGCAATGGACGGCTGAAGAATATGCTGGTTTTTCTAAAAGAAAGCCATGGATGAGGATCAATCCAAACAAACAAGAGATCAATGTATTACATGAGTTGAATGATCCAACTTCTGTTTTGAATTTTTATAAAGCAGTGATCCAACTTAGAAAGGAAAACGAAGCCTTGATCTATGGTCGTTATCAACTTTATTTGCCGGATCATCCACAATTATTTGTTTATAGCCGTCGATTAGCAGACGAGCGATTTGTAGTGATCAGCAATTTGTCGAAGGAATTTGCTTCTGCTGATTTACCAGAAAATGTTCAGATTGAAGAATGGGATTTACAACTGTCTAATCTTAACGATCATACAATTCATCAACATACCATTTTTGCTCCTTATGAAGCGAGGGTCTATAAACATAAATAAAAAATCAAGCAATTTTCTTTATTTAAAAAGAAAATTGCTCGATTTTTTATTTCGCTGCGTCGCAATATTCAGCCATATGCATCAATAATTCTTCTAATGAAACATTTTTAGCACTTTGCATTGTAATATTTATTTCGTAAGAACCTAATTTTAAGTTAGCTTGAGCCGCTTTTCTAGTAATCGTACTTAATGAAGCTAGAAATTCTTCTCTATTTTCTAGACGGATGGAGATAAAATTTTGGCCAGACACGTTGAAAACGCCGATATCTGTAACGTCTTTCCAAGGAATCAAGCGATCTTTTGTAGCAAGTGCACTTGAGTAATCGTAAAATCCTTCTTTAGTCAAGATTACGACCGGTTTACCAAGTAAGAGTAGCTTGATCGAATAGCCTAAACAAAAGCCAAAAAAAATAGTTCCAATGATTCCAACTAAAGGAATCAAGAATGACCCACTGCCACCTAAAAAGCCGACATCAAGATCTTGGGGAAAAATCAAAAATACTGATACACCAGTCATAATAACTGATAAAAAAATCAATAACAATTGTTTTCCTTTACTTTGATACACAACAAATTCTTCTTTCATTATTCGCTCCTTAATTTTTTTTACCTATAATAGAATAGCATAAAATTTGACTATTTGGCTGAAAATCAATGAGTTCTAACGAATTCACTTTTTTTTTTAGAAAATTTGCAATTTTTCATTGCTTTTTTTTTCTATGTGGCGTAACTTTAAAGATATAAATTTTGAAAATGAGGGATACAGTATGAGAAATTTTGAAAAATCCAACAAACTTGATGGTGTGAGTTATGATGTACGTGGTCCGGTTTTAGAAGAAGCGGACAGAATGCACGAAGAAGGCATTCGCATTTTAAAACTTAATACTGGTAATCCCGCCCCTTTTGGTTTTGATGCGCCGAATGAAGTCGTTCGCGATATGATCATGAATGTCCGTAATTCAGAAGGATATTCTGATTCAAAAGGGATTTTTTCAGCTCGTAAAGCAATTGAACAATATTGCCAAATCAAAGGCTTTCCTAATGTGACGATCAACGATATTTATACTGGTAATGGTGTGAGTGAATTGATCTCAATGTGTATGCAGGGTTTGTTGAATAATGGCGATGAAGTACTTGTGCCAATGCCAGATTATCCTTTATGGACAGCTTCAATATCGTTAGCTGGCGGAAATCCTGTACATTATATTTGTGACGAGCAAGCCGAATGGTATCCAGACATTGATGATATTAAATCAAAAGTGACAACAAATACCAAAGCTATTGTTTTGATCAATCCAAATAATCCAACAGGAGCTTTGTACCCTAAAGAAATACTGGAACAAATCGTTGAAATAGCGAGACAAAATGATTTGATTATCTTTTCGGATGAAATCTATGATCGTTTAGTGATGGATGGCTTGACTCATATTCCAATTGCGACATTAGCGCCTGATTTATTCGTTGTTACACTAAACGGTTTGTCTAAATCACATCGAGTGGCTGGGTTCCGTTGCGGTTGGATGGTCCTTAGTGGTAATAAAAAACATGTAAAAGGCTACATTGAAGGGTTGAATATGCTGGCGTCTATGCGGCTATGTTCTAATGTATTATCGCAGCAAATTATCCAAACTGCTTTAGGTGGTTATCAAAGTGTGGATGATCTACTCCTTCCTGGTGGTAGAATTTATGAACAACGGGAATATATTTATAATGCGATCAATGATATTCCTGGCCTTTCAGCAGTAAAACCAAAAGCAGCTTTTTATATCTTTCCAAAAATTGATACCGCTCGTTTTAATATTTACGATGATGAAAAGTTTGTCTTGGATTTTCTCCATGAACATCATATTTTATTAGTGCATGGCGGCGGCTTCAATTGGGCACAACCAGATCACTTTAGAATCGTTTATCTACCAAAAATGGAAGACTTGAAATTTACAACCGAAAAAATGCGTGAATTTTTAAGTACCTACAAACAAAAGTAAGCATGTTGCAAAATTAAAAAGAGTGACTCAAAACTTTTCAAGTTTTGAGTCACTCTCATTTTAAGAATGCCCTACATAAAATTATTCTGCAGTTTGACAATCTTTTTTACTAATTACCATCCGATTTGTATATTTTTCTTCCATGTCTGGACTGGGATCTGAAACAACAACCAAATAAGCATTTTCATATTCTTTTTCGACATAGCCTGAATAGCTACTTCTATCCCAACTAAAGCTAATTCGTTTCTCCTGTGTCATGAGTAACACTCCTTATTTGCAAAGTAAAATTATTTTAAATCGTCTCGGTTTAGCAGTAGGTAATGTTCTTGCAGTATATTATGCTATAAAGTACAATAAATGCATAATGCGAATTCGCATATTTTGAAATTTTAGATAGACAAGGCTTTTTAATAGTGGTATAGAATTGAAATCGGCGTAGGAGTGAAAGTATGGATTCTTTTGGAGCAGTCATTAAGGAAATTCGTAAGAATAGAAAATTAACACAAAAAATGTTATCAGAAGACATTTGTTCACAAAGTGTATTGAGTAGGATCGAAAATAATGAAGAGTTGCCCAATGTAGTAGTGATGCAACAAATCTGCCAACGCTTAGGTGTAACAATGGATCAGATTATGCAGTTTAAATCAGATGAAGTTCGACTGATCACTCAAATATTTGAAAAAATAGCGGATTATTTTCGCCATAAAGAATATGAAAAAATAATGACGTATATGAAAGCAACGCAAATTGAAGAACGATTACATTTAGATACTGATTGGCAGCGTTACTATTATTATTTAGGCAGTTGTAAATTTTATTTGTGTAGCGATTTTGAACATGCGATATTAGATCTAAAAAAAGGGCTTTCTTATACATATCAAGCGAACAAGGACAATTTATCAGATTTTGAAATACAAGTGATCAGTTGTATTGGTAGCACCTATAGTAGTATTGGAAAGTTTATTGAAGCTGAGAAGTACTTAAAGTTAAGCATTCATTATTTTCATAAATTACCCAATGAACGAGTAACAGCTGAATTGACTAAGATATTTTATAATTATTCTAAATTCTTAACCGATCAAAAACGGTTAGAAGAAGCACAAATCTATATCGATCAAGGGATCGTCTGGTCAAGACACCGCAATAGCTATTATTATTTAAGTGAGTTGTTTCAACTAAAAAGCCAATTGATGATCGTAAAAGGGCAATCAGAGAAAGCAACTGAGTATCAAATTTTATCTGAACAAATTCGTCGGATCGAAACCATTAAAATCTAACGAAAGTTAAGTAAAAAAATCTGAAAAGGTCTACACCATTCTTGACTTTAACTGATTTTAAGAGTACCGTTAAAGTAGAAAATTAAAGAAAGAAGGATGAAGATGAGAACGTTTATCTTTGCTGAAAAGTTCTTTTTAAAAAGTGATGTAAAAGGACCGGGATATTTAGAAATCACAGATGGAGTATTTGGTGACTTTTATAAAGAAGTACCAGAAAGCGATGCAACAGTGATTAAAGAAGAAGGAAAATGGATTGCACCAGGTTTAGTAGATACTCATATTCATGGTTACATGAATCATGATGTTATGGATAGTGATGCTGAAGGGTTAAAAGTCATGTCAGAAGGATTATTGTCTTGTGGTGTGACATCATTTTTACCAACAACTTTAACCTCAAGCAAAGAACGCTTGAAAGATGTTGCTAAAACAATTGGTGAGGTATATCAAGATGTTCCTGGTGCAAAAGTTCAAGGAATCTATTTTGAAGGACCATTCTTTACCGAAGAACACAAAGGTGCTCAAAACCCTAGCTACTTTGGCGATCCAGATCTTGCAACGTTCAATGAATGGCAAGAAGCTTCTGGTGGTTTGATCAAAAAAATCGCTTTAGCACCAGAACGCAAAGGGGTTAAAGAATTTGTAAAAGCTGTAACGGATGAAGGTGTCGTTGTTGCCTTGGGACACAGTGATGCAACGTTAGAACAAGCAACAGATGCAGTCGAAGCTGGTGCTAGCGTGTTTGTCCATGCTTATAACGGTATGCGTGGACTAAATCATCGTGAACCTGGGATGGTTGGTGCGTTGATGTCATTAAATCATGTGTTCTCTGAATTGATTTGTGATGGTCATCATGTCCATCCAAATGCAGCAGATATTCTGATGGAAAAAGCTGGACATGATCACGTGGCGTTGATCACTGACTGTATGATGGCTGGCGGCATGCCTGATGGTAACTACAATTTAGGTGAATTTCCTGTTGTCGTGAAAGATGGCACAGCTCGTTTAGAATCTGGTAACCTAGCAGGTAGTATTTTGAAATTAAAAGAAGCTATCAAAAACGTGGTTGATTGGGAAATTGCTACACCAGAACAAGCAATCATGATGGCAACATTAGTACCCGCTGTTAGTTGTAAGATCGATGATCAATGCGGGATGATCGCAAACGGACGCGATGCTGACTTTATCGTGTTAGATCCAACGATGGAATTGGCTGCAACTTATTTAGATGGCGTAGAACGTTATCGTGCTTAATATAAATAAAAAACAGATTTTAGCTATTTGGCTAAAGTCTGTTTTTTTATTTAGTCATTTTTAGGTAAGATAGATGAGGTTAGGCTGTTGTTGAAATACGCAATAAAAAAATCTGATAAAAATAAGTCATACACTTCAATATCCGTTTTATAAAGAGAAACCGGGATCACAAAAGTTTGTTCATTGGTCCCGGCAATATAATCACCGTCAATGGTTTGCGCAACGACTAGAAAGCCATGTTCTTGCCAAAGTGAAAGATCATCTAAGGAAATGGTTTCATCAGAAGCAAGGTATTGAATTGTCTCTTCAAATTGTGCTTCAAGTGTTTGGCTGAAAATGATCGTGCTATCCTCATCTTGTTCATTTTCTAAAACGGTACTTAAAAAAATTTGTGGATCTGTTTTTGTGAGTTCTTCTTTGATTTTTTGAAAATCCATCTCTATGCCTCCTGATTTTAAAATGAAGTAAGCTTATTCAAGCTCTTGCGAAATCAGCTGTTCAATCCGTTTCTACCATAGGTCAATATAAAAAAAGTAATACTCTATCGTTCATTTAAGATCGTGACGCGAAAATCAATAGTGGTATTTTTGTTTAAGCCTTTAGCTTCAAGATCGATTTGCTTACATAATAGTGCAGTTCCTTCATAAACGGGTGTTACTCGATAACGAATCGTTTCGCCATTATCTAGTGCTTGGCGAATTTGATTTTCATATTTAGTCATATAAGGTGTATTGACGGGTGTTTGATAAAGTGTAGTGAGATTTCGCTGGTCATCACCAGAACCACCAAGTTGGCGTCCAATCAAATGTCCTCTAGAATGAAGTGTCGGCTCCAAGCCAGAAATAAAGCCTGGGGGACGAATATCTTTATTAGCAGAGGTTCCAGTATTGACCATAGCTGGTTTTAATAACGCATCGGCACCAGTTGCGCGATCAAGTGAATCTAAAGCGTGATAATCAATCCAGCCTTTTTGACTATCTTTCATTTCAGCGGTTGAAAAAGTTGCAGGACCAAGTTCTTTAGGTCCAGGATTTGTGGAACTGACTGGTTTTGCTGTAGATGGTTTGGTTTGCTGTTGCGGCTGATGTGTGTCGATACCAAACATTTCTTGAATAGTATCTGGAACTTGTACTCCAAATACACCTAAAACTAAAATAATTAGCACTGCCACAAGCATCACTGCTGGATTGAAAGGCGGTTTTTGTTTCTTTCTTGCCATGTTTTCTCTCCTAACTTAAATAAAGCTGACTTTTATCGTAGATTTTGCATAAGTCATCCTTCTATTATACGAAAAAAAATCAAAAAATCAAAAAGCTTTTAAGCTATAAGAGGACTAGTTTGCGTTCTTATGATAAAATTCCCTTGAGAGGGGATTTTAAATCATGGCATATATCGATGTAATAAATGAATATAAAAGATATCATATGGGAGATACCACAATTGCTGCAAATGATGGGATTACTTTTTCGGTAGAAAAAGGAGAAGTCGCAGTTATTTTAGGTCCGAGCGGTGCTGGTAAATCAACTGTATTGAACATTTTAGGTGGTATGGATTCATGTGACGAAGGACAAATCGTCATTGATGGAACGGATATTGCAAAATTCAATGAGAAGCAATTAACAACGTATCGTCGAAATGATGTTGGTTTTGTTTTTCAATTTTACAATCTAGTCCCGAATTTAACAACAAAAGAAAATGTTGAATTAGCGTCGCAAATTGTTTCAGATGCCTTAAATCCAGAAGAAGTGTTAAAATCTGTTGGCTTAGGTGCACGACTGGATAATTTTCCAGCACAATTATCGGGAGGCGAACAACAGCGTGTGACGATTGCCAGAGCGATTGCTAAACGCCCTAAACTATTATTGTGTGATGAGCCAACGGGTGCACTTGATTATGAAACGGGTAAGCAAATTTTAACAATTTTACAAGAAACTGCTCGTAATACTGGCACAACTGTGATCATTATTACCCATAATTCTGCCCTTGCCCCAATGGCAGATCGTGTGATCCGTATCAATGATGCAAAAGTTCGAAACGTGACAATCAATGAAGTACCAAAGCCCGTATCTGAGATAGAATGGTAGGTGGTAGTGTTGAAAAAAACAGCCTTACTTAAAACTAGTTTTCGTGAAATCAAACAATCAAAAACGCGCTTTATTTCGATCATGGGTATTATTTTTCTAGGCGTGATGGTTTTTGTTGGTTTAAAAGCGACAGGACCTGATATGACTCAGACCGCAACTAACTACTATCAAAAACAAAAGTTACCCGATGCTCGGATCGTTTCAACGCTTGGCTTAACGGATAACGATATTAACGCGGTTAAACAGGTGAAAGAGGTCGAAACGGTTTTCCCTAGATACACAAAAGATTTAGCTATCAGTGAACGCAATGTAGCGGTGAAATTTGTTAGCTATGATCTAAAAGAAAAACAACCTTTGATTGATTATAAAGTGGTTAGCGGACGTATGCCTGAAAAAAGTGGAGAAATTGTTTTAGATGACCTGGCGCAATTACGCGGGCACTATAAATTAGGCGAAACATTAACCCTTTCAAAAGAAGACAATCAAGATCAGGCTTTGAGAAAAGATCGATTCAAAATCGTCGGATTTGTCCAATCACCTGAATATATTGAAAATACATCAAGAGGAAATACAACGATCGGTAAAGGTTCTTTAGATTTTTTTGCAGTAATTCCTAAAGAAGATCTGGATCTTTCGACGTATACTGAAATTTTGGTGTCTTTCAAAGGATTAAACAGTATTGACAGTTACTCGTCAGTTTACAAGGATAAACGTGTTGCTGCAGTTACCTCTGTTGAACAAGCAATGGAAAAACGACCTGAACAACGGGTACAGGAAATTCGAGAAGAATCAAAAGCTTCTTTTGACAAAGCGCAAAAAGGAATTACAGAGGGTGAAAATGCTTTAAAAGATGCTGAAGCTAAATTACAATCGAGCGAACAGACCTTATCTGCTGGTAAACAAGAATTAGCCCAAGCTCAAGCTGCTTACACCCAACAAATCACAGCTGCAGAGAATGAACTAGCAACAAATCAATTGACTATTACAGAGGGTGAAAATGAGCTCGCTGCGCAAAAAAGTCTACTTGAAACAAAGCAAAATGAATTAGCTCAAGCTACAGCAAAAGTTACTGAAGGACAAAACGCATTACCTGGTTTACAACAACAACGTAATGAACTAGCAACATCCAATGAATCATTGAATCAGTTCGTTAATGGTTATCAAAGTTTAGGTGCATCAGTTGCTCTATTAGATCGAGTGCCTGATGAATTATTAGCAGAAAGTATTGCTGATGCAGCACCCCAACTTCAAGGAGCAGTTCAAAGCTTAGGTGCACCAGCTGAACTAACAACGGCGATCAATCAATTGATCAGTCAACCTGAAAGAAACAATATTGCAGGTGTTATGGGTGTAATCAACGGTGCTTTAGCAAATTTATCAGGCCAACAAGCTCAGGCAACGGAAGGGTTACAAACACTAGATCAAACAATTGCTACCATCAATCAGTCGATTACACAGTATAACGATGGTCAACAACAACTAGATCAAGCCGCAGCTCAAATTGCTCAAGCACAAGCCCAACTAGAGTCTGGAAAAGCACAATTAGCAGCTGGTCAAGCACAATTAGAACAATCCAAAGTAGATGGTCAGGCGAAATTAAATGAAGCGCAAGCCAAAATTGATCAAGGTCAAACAGCTTATGATCAAGGTCTTGCTGAATTCGAAAAGAAAAAAACGGAAACGATCCCTAAATTGAATAATGCTAAACAACAACTGGAAGAGAAACAAAAAGAATTAGCTGATTTAAAAGCAGCAGATTATTATTACTTTACAAGAGATGATAATCCAGGTTATTCAGAATATGAAGATAACGCTAAGCGTATTTCTTCTTTATCAACTTTTTTTCCGATTTTCTTTTTCTTGATTGCGGCTTTAGTGAGTTTAACGACAATGACGCGTATGGTCGAAGAAAAACGAATGGAAATCGGTAGCCTGAAAGCGTTAGGCTATCGAAATGGTGAAATTGCCTTTAAGTTTTTAGTGTATGCGGCAATTGCCAGTATCTGTGGCGCTGTTTTAGGATTATTTGTTGGTTACTATTTATTCCCAACGATTATCTTTGATGCATATGGACAATTGTATAATATTCCTGATTTTGTTACTCCTTGGTATTTAAGTTACAGTTTGATTGGGATTTTAGTAGCGCTTCTATGTACGGCAGGTGCTGCGATGGTGGTTCTACGCATTGATTTATTCAGTACGCCAGCTAGTCTGTTGCGCCCTAAGGCACCAAAAGCAGGGCAAAGAATTTGGTTAGAGCGAATCAAACCAATTTGGAATCGATTGAGTTTTATTCAAAAAGTTACGGCACGCAATTTATTCCGTTACAAACAACGGATGTTGATGACGGTATTAGGTATTGCGGGCTGCATGGCATTGATTATTACAGGTTTTGGATTAAAAGATTCCATTTCTGATATTGTCGAAGTACAATTTAATAAAATTTGGCATTATCAAGCAATCGTAACGTTTAAAGATGAAGCATCTGAGCAAGCAACGCAGCAATATCAAGAGGTATTGGACAAAGTCGAAGGCTTGAAAAAAACCATGCCATTATATGTGGAATCTTTAAAAACAACGAATAATTCGAATGCTAAGCAAGATGTTTCAATCTATGTACCGGAGAATCCTAAAGAAATTGATCAGTTTATTTTATTCAACGATCGACAATCGGGAGATAAGTACCAATTGACCGATGATGGTGTGATCATTAATGAAAAACTAGCTAACCTATTTCATTATAAAACGGGTGATACTCTTGTTTTGAAAGATAGTGATAATAAAGAATACAAGCTTAAAATCAATGCGATAGCTGAAAATTACACGGGACATTTTGCGTATATGTCACCAGTTTATTATGAAAAAATAATGAAAAAAGCGCCACGCTATAACACAGAATTTTTACTTTTTGATCAGGCGCCAAGTGAGAAAGTTGAGGCAAGCATTGGTAAAGAATTGATGGAAAACCAAAAAGTATTAAATGTTTCCTTCCTATCCATTTCAAGTGATGCTTTAGATGATACGATTCACAGTTTAAATATTGTCGTGTGGGTCTTAATCACGGTATCCGGTTTATTGGCCTTTATCGTGTTATATAATTTGACCAATATTAATATTTCCGAACGAATCCGAGAACTTTCTACTATTAAGGTATTAGGTTTTTATGATAATGAAGTAACGATGTATGTGTATCGTGAAAATATTATTTTAACGTTGATCGGTATTTTCTTCGGTTGCTTCTTTGGAAAATTGGTTCACAGTTATGTCTTGACGACGGTTGAAGTTGATATGCTGATGTTCTCACCAACGATCCACTGGTTGAGTTACTTCTACTCAGCGCTACTCACATTATTCTTTACATTACTAGTTATGGTTTTCATGCATAGAAAGTTGAAAAAAGTTGATATGATTGAAGCATTAAAATCAAATGAATAAATGATATTGATAAATGAAGTGAGAGCAAGATAAAACTGATCTTTAGTTTTGTCCCGCTCTCATTTCATTTTTCTTTTTTTGAGAACACATACATCTTTGGAATGATTTTTCAAGATTAGCTGTCATTTTGTACAAATTATTGGTAAAATATAAGTATCTTCGGGAGAACGATCAAAAAGAATGGGTCTTTACTTAAGCAACTGAACAGTGGTTAAATTGAGATTTTTTAGGTAGGCGAAAGGGTGTGAAAACGTGATACAAGGTATTCCAATTGAAACGATTTATCTTTATGTATTGATTATTTGTGCGGTATTGGCCGTCTTATTGGTGATTTTTGGGGATATTTTTGATTTTGATGGGCCAATCGATCCAATGTTGGCAATTCCCTGGTTGGCTTTTACCTCACTATTCGGTTATTTGGGAGAACGGTTATTGGGGTGGAATCATCTGATGCTGTTTCTACTGAGTGGAGCAATTGCATCAATTCTTGTCTTTTTATTGAATTTCTATGTATTGATGCCGTTGAAAAATGCGGAATCAACTATTTCAATTTCAGAGAAAGACATGGAAGGGAATACCGCAACGGTTGTTACACCGATTCCAATCAGTGGAATGGGCGAAATCCAATTCAAAAGTGTCACTGGATCGATCAGCCGGCCAGCTGCTTTTTATGCTCCGCAGAAACGACCAATTGAACGAGGAGCACAAGTTCTGATCATCGAGATCAAAGACCGCGTATGTTATGTGGTTCCTTATGGTGGTAGTTTACAATTATAGAAAAGAAGGGATAGAAGAAAATGGAATTAGGTATTTTAGGACCAATTGTTTTGGTTGTGTTTATTTTATTGATGATGTTGATCGTTTTTATTTCAAAATATCAAACAGCTAAACCAGATGAAGCGTTAATCATTAGTGGTAGTTATTTAGGGAGCAAGAATGTCCATGCTGATGAGCGAGGTAATAAAATAAAAATTGTTCGTGGTGGTGGGGCTTTTGTATTACCTGTCTTCCAACGTTCAAACAGAATCAGCTTATTATCTAGTAAGTTAGATGTATCGACGCCAGAAGTATACACAGAGCAAGGGGTTCCTGTTATGTGTGATGGAACATCGATCATCAAGATCGGTTCTTCAGTAGAAGAAATTGCTACAGCCGCAGAACAATTCTTAGGCAAAACTCGTGAAGAACTTGAAAATGAAGCACGAGAAGTACTAGAAGGACATCTACGTTCAATCTTAGGTTCTATGACTGTCGAAGAAATTTATCAAAATCGTGATAAATTCAGCCAAAGTGTACAGGAAGTTGCCAGTGTCGACTTAGCAAAAATGGGGTTGATTATCGTATCATTTACCATCAAAGAAGTTCGAGACAAAAACGGTTATTTAGATTCTTTAGGGAAACCTCGGATCGCCCAAGTAAAACGTGATGCAGATATCGCTGAAGCTGAAGCTTGGAAAGAAACGCGAATCAAAAAAGCCGAAGCGGAAAAAGAATCACAACAAGCTGAATTACAACGTCAGACTGAAATCGCTGAAGCTTCAAAAGAAAAAGAATTAAAATTAGCTACCTACAAAGAAGCACAAGATATTGCAAAAGCTAAGGCTGACCAAGCCTATAACTTAGAGACAGCTAAAGCCCAACAGGAAGTTATTGCTCAAGAGATGGAAGTTAAAGTCATCGAGCGTCAAAAACAAATCGAGTTGGAAGAAAAAGAAATCGTTCGTCGTGAAAAACAATACGATTCAGAAGTGAAGAAAAAAGCGGATGCCGATCGTTATGCTAAAGAACAAGAAGCGTTAGCACAAAAGGCCCGTGAAGTAGCGGAAGCCGAAGCTGAACGTTTCCGAGTGGAATCATTAGCGGAAGCCGAAGCCAATCAAACACGACTTGCAGGTCAAGCAGAAGCTGAGTCAATTTTAGCTCGTGGTGCTGCCGAAGCCGAAGCGAAACAAAAAATCGCCGATGCTTTCAAGGAATACGGCGAAGCAGCTGTTTTAAGTATGGTTATGGAAATGTTACCACAATTAATGAAAGAAGCCGCACAACCACTTAGCAACATTGATAAAATTTCAGTTGTTGATACAGGTGGCGGTGGCGAAAATGCCGGAGCAAACCGTATTACGAACTATGCTACAAACTTATTAGCTGGCACACAAGAAACATTAAAAGAAACAACAGGCTTAGATGTGAAAGAATTGATTGAAAATTTCTCTAAAAAGGGAACGAACAGTAATGTGAATTTCTATGGAGAAGATCCATCTAGCGATAAAGAATAGTAAGAAACTGCCAAAATCAGGTAAGATTTTGGCAGTTTTTTATTATTTCCGTTCATTATCTTTTTCTGCTTCAACCCGTGCTTGAACTTTCTGTTTCAGTTCTTCCAACTCTTTTTCTTTCTTGGCCAATTCGGCTAAATCTTCATCGATTTCATGTTTTTCTTCCGTTGGTTTTGGCTTAAAGAAAAAGTTTAGTCCAATCCCGATAAAGGTTCCAATGAAGGTATCGATCACCCTTGATAAAGCAAAATAAAACGACTCTCCTTGAGGAATACTTAACGAAATCAGTAGTAAAGTAGCAATTGCCGAAATGATTCCCGAATTATTGTTCATCCCATCAGAGATGACGATCACGATTATGACTAAGAAGGGTAATAAAAACAGTTCGACCAAAAAGTCATTGGAAAAAAGATCCTTCACTAAAAAATACACGATAGCTAAACCGCCACCTAAGGTATTCCCAAGAATCCTTGATTTTCCAAATGTAAGGCTAGTTGTTAAATCTTGCCGTAATGAAAAAACGGCAGCTAAAGCCGCAATCATCGGTGCGCCCCGATCGAATACTTTAAATAAAATAATACATAGCATAACAGCTAAAGCTGTTTTCAATGTGCGCATACCTAAACGAAAAGGACCGACTTCCATGAGCTTTCTCTCCTATAATCAAGATTTAATCAGTTTTCTATTTAATGATAACCGAAATAGAGGTAAAATTACTAGTATTAAAACAAAAGATTAATCATTTTGTGAGGAGCAATCAAATGAAAATTGGATTACGAACAGTTAAAACCGCCGTGAGTGCAACCTTATCAATGATCGTTGCAGGAAGCTTGGGTCTATTATATCCTGCATCTGCTGGGATCATCTCTGTGTTGAGCGTTACCAATACCAAAAAAACCTCTTTATTGACAGGGCTGTATCGACTACTTTCTTTAGCCTTAGCCACAGCGATTGCGTATCTGTGCTTCTCTATTTTAGGGTTCAACGCCTTTGCGTTTGGTGTCTTTTTACTTTTATTTATTCCAGGAGCCGTTTATTTTAAGCTTTCAGATGGAATCGTAGTAAGTTCCGTTTTAGTGACGCAATATCTAGTTGAGCAAGATTTGTCATGGACGATTATTGGGAATGAATTTTTATTGATGACAATTGGAGTGGGTTTTGCGTTACTGATGAATTTATATATGCCGGATACAGAAAAGCGCTTAAAAGAAGATCAAGAAGTAATCGAAACGATGTTCCGTAAAATTTTGAATAATATGGCAGCTTATCTGAATCAACACGTTAAAGAGCGAGATCTATTTGAAAAGTGTAATGATTTGAAAGCCTTTATCAGAACAGGGGAAAATTGGGCGAAAAATCATGCTGAAAATCAATTAATTTCATCGAATCACTATTACATTGAGTATTTTACCATGAGGCGCCTTCAAAGCAATCATCTCAAAGATATGTTACGAATTCTTGAAAATATCACTGTTGAGCCAGAACAAGTAGGAAATATTCAAGAGTTATTACAATACACTGCCGAAACTTTTGCAGAAAATAATGATGGTCAAGAGATCTTAGATCGAATCGATCAAGTCTATGACGCGTATCGCAAAAAAGAATTGCCAAAAACGAGAGAAGAATTTGAAAATCGCGCACAATTGTTTCAGTTTTTACAAATGTTCCAATCTTTTATCGAAATCAAAGTGGAATTCGCTAAGCAGCAAATCGAAAACAAATGATGTCAACAAGATATATGAAGGGGAAGTTTTATAGATGATTCTGGTTGCTATGGATTGGAAATGTGAGTTTTTTTCGTTATTTATAAAGCAAATATTAAAGTTTAGTTACGGAATTCAAAAATCCTAGTATTTGTAAAATCAAGGTGCTATAATTTCATCAAGTTAAAAAAAGACTTTTTCTTAAATGAAACAATAAAAATAGTAACTCTCTAAAAAGGTGGAACCAGAATTAATGACTGAAAAATGGCGTGAAGATCAAGAATATATGTCTTATGTGGAAGATTTATTGGAAACCGAAGAAGTACAGCGTTTAGGGAACTACACGCAGCATGTTCACTCAACTCGTTTAGATCATTCAATCAGTGTTTCTTATTATAGTTATAAATTAGCTAAAAAATGGAATGGTGATGCCAGAGCTACAGCTCGTGCGGGTCTGTTGCATGATTTGTTCTATTACGATTGGCGTACAACGAAGTTTGATGAGGGTTCTCATGCCTATATGCATCCAAGAATTGCGGTAAAAAATGCTGAGAAGTTAACTGAACTTTCAGACTTAGAACGAGATATTATCATCAAGCATATGTGGGGGGCAACAATTGCTCCGCCGAAATACAAAGAAAGCTACATTGTTACAATGGTAGACAAATATTGCGCTGTCAAAGAAGCATCTGAACCGATGACGAATTCAGTAAAAGCAAAATGGCGTCAATATTTTCCAAGAAAACAATCTGTATAAGAAAAACATCGACTGATTTTCAAAAAGAAGATCGGTCGATGTTTTTTGCTGTCCAATTATAAACAAAATTTATAGCCTTTCGGTCAGTTGTTCCTGTTCTAAGTGCTTCAATCGCTTGATTGCCTTGAAATAGGAAGCTAACAAAACGATCACAGAACCAGCCCAAGCAAGTGGAGACGCTAAAGCAGCTCCAACAAAGCCTAGAGAGGCAGTTAAAATAATTGCTGCAAATGAACGCATAATCAACTCCATGATACCAGCTATTGTTGGGATAACACTTTGTCCAAGTCCTTGTAAGGTGTAACGAATAATGAATAAGATCGCCAATAACCAATACATACTGCCGTTGACATTGAAGTAAATTTGAGAAAGGTTTAAGACCTCAGTTTCTTTTGCACTAACAAAAAGGGTCACTAAATTTTGACCAAAGAGAACAACGATGCCGCCTGCTAAAAGACTAAAGCCAATACTCATAACCAAACATTGATTAACCCCTTGTAAAATACGCTTATATTTTTTCGCACCATAATTTTGTGCAGTAAAAGTTGCCATGGCAATACCAAAGGACATCATCGGTTGGGTAGCAAATTGCTCGATTTTTCCCGCTGCTGCTTGGGCTGCAACAACATCAGTACCTAAACTATTAAGCGCTGCTTGTAAAATAATAGCACCAATCGCGATGATTGATGATTGAAAGGCCATGGGTAACGCAATATTTAAATGTGCTCGAAACTCTTGTTTATCAATAGAAAAATCTTTTTTTCGTAATTGAAGATTAGGGATCTTCCAGCGAATATAAATTACGCAGAGGAGACTTGAAACAATTTGAGCCGTGACAGTAGCAATACCAGCTCCCGCAACACCCATATGGAAATTAAGGATCAAAATCAAATCTAAGACCACATTGATAATACTAGCAACAATCAAAAATAATAAAGGCGTACGACTATCACCTAATGCACGAATTATGTTGGAAAGCAGATTAAAAGCCATTGCCGCAAAAATTCCAGCAAAAATAATGGAAATGAAGATCTGAGCGTCATCAATGATTTCAGTTGGTGTTTGCATTAGTACTAGCATTGGACGAACAAAAATCAAACTTAAGGCAGTCAAAACAATAGTCACGATTCCGCTAATAATGATGCCTGTGGCAAAACTTTTTTTTACGCCACGATAATCTTGTCCACCAAAGCGTTGGGATGTCAAGATAGAAAGGCCAGCCGTCAAACCTTGAGCAAAGCCGATGATTAAAAACGTAATGCTACCAGTTGAGCCAACAGCTGCTAGTGCGTCTTTCCCGAGGGTCTGCCCAACAATAATCATGTCCGCCATATTATAGAATTGCTGGAAAATATTGCCAATCAATAATGGAATCGTAAAGAAAAAAATTAGTTTAGCAGGATTGCCATGTGTTAATTCTTTCAATGAAAACATCCTTTCACATTGAGAAGACCGTTCTAGAACGGTACTCTCGGCAGTTTCAAAAAAATAGCGATATCAATAGAATAAATAGAAAAAAATAAAGAAAATTTCCTATTCATAATAGCACAATATCTATCCTTTGCAAGTGCTTTATTGAGCTAAATCAAATTTTAATTTTAACCGTTTTTTTTGACTAATTCTTAGTAATAAAATGTATGTTTTTCTCGTTTCTTTTAGTAAATATTGATATAATTGACCAGCATGGAATTAAGTAGTGGTATGATAGAATAGTTGATGCCAAAATGAGGAGATGACGAAGTGGAACGCAAATTAAATATGCCGATAAAAATCAGTATTTATATGTTCAAATGGCTACTGATTGCATCCTTGATCGGAGTTGTAATGGGGACGTTATCTGCTTTTTTTCTAAAAAGCTTAGATGCAGTAACACAGATCAGATTAGATAACCCTTGGCTATTATTTTTATTACCGGTCAGTGGGGCCATTTTTGCTTTTTTATATAAAAAGTACGGAGGAAATGCCATACGAGGCAATAATCTTGTCATTGATCAAGCGAATGGTGAACAAGAAAATATCCCGTTGCGTTTGATTCCGTTGACCTTGTTCGGCACCATTACGACACATCTATTTGGTGGGTCTGTTGGGCGTGAAGGGACAGCTGTTCAAATGGGCGGAGCTACAGCAAATGCTATAGGTCAGCTTTTTCGTTTGGAAAAGATTGAACGAGAAATTGTGATCATAAGTGGGATTAGTGCGGGCTTTAGTTCTGTTTTTGGGACGCCTTTAGCAGGAACAATCTTTGGTTTGGAAGTCTTGGTAATCGGTCGTTTAAGGTCAGATGGCCTTTTTCCAAGTTTTTTTGCGGCCTTCTTTGCTAATTTTGTAACGGACTCATTTGGTGTAACACACACACACTACAACATGGGTCAAATACCAAATTGGTCTTCGCTGTTATTCGTTAAAATAATGGTCGCAGGCGTTTGCTTTGGGGTGGTTGGCTGGTTATTCAGCCGTTCGATTGTTTGGGTCAAAAAGGTCTACGCACACTGGTTTGAAAATGTTGTTTTACGAAACTTTATAGGTGGAGCGATAGTTGTAGCGGCTGTTTTTGTATTGCAAACACAACGTTACCTTGGACTAAGTTTGCCGTTATTAAAAGATGCCTTTGAAGGCACTAATCATTGGTTTGACTTTCTTGGAAAGTTATTCTTTACAGTGTTATCATTAGGTGCAGGTTATCAAGGTGGAGAAGTGACGCCGTTGTTTGAAATTGGTGCGACATTAGGAAGTAGTTTAGCGTTCGTGTTACATTTGTCAGTTCCGTTTTTAGCTGGCTTAGGTTTTATTGGTGTTTTTTCTGGAGCGACCAATACGCCGGTTGCCTGTTTTATCATGGGAATCGAGTTGTTTGGGAGTGAAGCTGCATTATTCTTTTTTATGATTTGTTTGATTAGTTATATGTGTTCTGGCAATGCTGGAATTTATTCCGCTCAAAAAATCGAAACCGAAAAAGGCAATTTATTTTTACCGATTTTGACCTATTGGCAAGATAGAAAAAAGAAATAACAAACGTGTGATAAACTATATAGTGAGGTGAAGGCATGAAAGATTATCAATACCCTTTAGACTTAGATTGGACAACTGATGAAATGGTGATCGTAACCAATTTGTGGTCAGCGGTCGAACAAGCAAATGAAACTGGGATCGATACAGGCACTTTTTTAAAGACCTATCAACAATTTAAAACGGTTGTTAAAAGTATTGGCGAAGAAAAGCGTTTAGGAAATGAGTTTCAAAAAGCATCAGGATACTCATTATATCGAACCGTTCAACAAGCTAAAAAACAGGAATCAGGTAGATTGAAACTAGGAGCTGATTAAATTGACCTCAGAAAAAATGGTTAGTCAAATCAAAGAATGGCTAAACGAAGCAGCAGGTTATATACAAGTCAGTCTAACAAATAAACTGACAGTTTCTCAAAAATCAAATAGAACGGATTTAGTCACGAATATTGATGAAGAGATACAAGCTTTTTTCATAAAAAAAATCAACCAACATTATCCAAATGATCGGATTTTAGCAGAAGAAAAAGGATTTGATACGATTGATTCTCTAAAAGGACGAGTTTGGATCATCGATCCAATCGACGGTACGATGAATTTTGTAATGGAACAAGAAAATTTTTGTATCATGATTGCGGTATATGAAGAGGAGATTGGACAACTGGGTTTTATTTATGATGTGATGAAAGATGAATTATATTGGGGCGGTAAAAATCAAGGGGTCTTTCTTAATGAGCAAAGACTAACACCGCCAAAAGATGTGGGGCTATCGGAAGGGTTACTCGGTATGAATGCGTATATGTATGGTAAAAACATTTATGCTGCGGGCGAAATCGGTCACGCCAGTATGGGAATCAGGGTTAGTGGATGTGCCGGGGTCGAGTTGATTGCCATGCTTAAAGGAAGTCATATCGGCTATATTTCTAACTTGAGTCCCTGGGATTATGCTGCAGGGTTAGTTTTACTCAATGAGTTTGGCTATCAGTATTCTAATATAGAAGGAAAACCATTGGCGTTTGCAAATCGTGAATATTTCTTAGCGGCAACACCGACAGCTTATACACAGATTTTAGAAAATTTTATTCGGCGATAACACTGTTCAGTGGTTTAAATAGAAGAAAACCAACGAGTGCTTAGCAGAAAAATATTGCATTTTTTCAGTAAATGTGTTATTTTTTCAAAAAAAGGCAATAAAATATGAAGTTTTCACAACTTTTGAAAGCTTTAGACTATATTTCATGAAAAAAGTTTGCTATAATAAACAGTCGGATTTAATGAACAAGTGACGTAAGGCAAAAGGATAAGGAGCAATTACATTGAAATACAGAGAAGATATTAGAAACGTGGCTATCATCGCCCACGTCGACCATGGTAAAACAACATTAGTAGATGAACTTTTAAAACAATCAGATACTTTAGATGGACACACACAATTACAAGAACGTGCAATGGATTCAAATGCGATTGAAAGCGAACGTGGAATCACGATTTTAGCTAAAAATACAGCAGTTGATTACAAAGGTACTCGTATCAACATCTTAGATACACCTGGACACGCGGACTTCGGTGGTGAAGTTGAGCGTATCATGAAAATGGTAGATGGTGTAGTTTTAGTCGTTGATGCCTACGAAGGAACAATGCCGCAAACTCGTTTTGTATTGAAAAAAGCATTGGAACAAAAAGTAACACCAATCGTAGTTGTAAATAAAATTGATAAACCTTCAGCACGTCCCGAGCACGTTGTTGATGAAGTTTTAGAATTATTTATTGAATTAGGCGCAGATGATGATCAATTGGATTTCCCAGTTATTTATGCATCAGCTTTAAATGGAACTTCAAGTGATTCTGATAATCCTGAAGACCAAGAAGCAACTATGGCACCTATCTTTGATCAAATCATTGCACATGTACCAGCTCCAGTGGATAACTCAGATGAGCCATTACAATTCCAAGTATCATTATTAGATTATAATGACTATGTTGGACGTATCGGTATTGGCCGTGTGTTCCGTGGAACAATGAAAGTTGGCGACCAAGTTGCTTTGATGAAATTAGATGGTAGTGTCAAAAATTTCCGTGTAACTAAAATCTTTGGTTTCTTTGGCTTGCAACGTGTTGAAATCAACGAAGCCAAAGCTGGCGATTTAATTGCCGTTTCTGGTATGGAAGATATCTTTGTTGGTGAAACAGTTGCTGACGTGGCACATCAAGAAGCATTACCAATTTTGCACATTGATGAACCAACATTGCAAATGACATTTTTAGTCAATAATTCACCATTTGCAGGTCGTGAAGGTAAATATGTAACGTCTCGTAAAATCGAAGAACGTTTAATGTCTGAACTACAAACAGATGTATCTTTACGCGTAGAACCAATCGGACCAGATTCTTGGACCGTATCTGGTCGTGGAGAATTACATTTATCAATCTTGATTGAAAATATGCGTCGTGAAGGATACGAATTGCAAGTTTCTCGTCCAGAAGTTATCGAACGTGAAATCGAAGGCGTAAAATGTGAGCCGTTTGAGCGTGTTCAAATTGATACGCCAGAAGAATATATGGGTAGTGTTATCGAGTCATTAAGCTTACGTAAAGGTGAAATGCAAGATATGATCCACACTGGTAATGGGCAAATCCGTTTGATTTTCTTAGCACCAGCTCGTGGTTTGATCGGTTATACAACTGAATTCTTGTCAATGACTCGTGGATACGGCATCATGCACCATACATTCGATCAATACTTACCAATGATTCAAGGTACAATTGGCGGACGCCATCAAGGTGCATTGGTTTCAATCGATACAGGTAAAGCAACAACTTACAGTATCATGAGTATTGAAGAACGTGGAACGGTCTTTGTTGAACCAACTACTGATGTATATGAAGGAATGATCATTGGTGAAAACAACCGTGATAATGACTTGACTGTAAACATCACAAGAGCAAAACAAATGACTAACGTTCGTTCTGCTAATAAAGACCAAACATCAGTTATCAAAAAAGCAAAAATCCTTACATTGGAAGAATCATTAGAATTCTTGAATGATGATGAATATTGTGAAGTAACACCAGAAAACATTCGTTTAAGAAAACAAATTCTTAATAAAAACGAACGTGAAAAAGCTAGTAAAAAGAAAAAAGTAGCTGAATAAATTAAAAAGCTGAATAGATGGAACAAGACTTAAAAAGTTTTGTTCCATCTTTTTTGTGGATAACTTTAATGAATAGCGAAAGAAAAGACGTATCTTAACAATAAGAACCTTGATAAATGTAGGTTTTGCTATTTTTAGAAAATCCAATGGTGTTTCACACGTAGTAAATTGTTTCACAGTGAGTAAATCCTCCCTTGAATTGCCGTATAGCCCATGCTAAAATAACAACCAGACACGAGGAACGGAGAGAATTTCATGATTGACATCAAAGAGCTACTGAAAGAAAAATTTGGATATGACGAATTTCGTCAAGGACAAGAAAAAATCATCAATCATGTTTTACATAAAGAAAATGTTCTTGGGATTATGCCTACAGGCGGAGGGAAATCGATTTGTTATCAGCTACCAGCGCTTATGCTAGAAAACTTAACTTTGGTGATTTCGCCATTAATTTCTTTGATGAAAGACCAAGTCGATGCTTTAAATATGATGGGGATTCCTGCGACATTTATTAATAGTACAATTTCCCAACAAGAAATGAACAAACGGGTTCAAATGGCAGTTAATCGCGAAGTCAAGCTTTTATATGTAGCACCTGAGCGGTTAGAATCCTTTGATTTTCAGCAACTGTTATTACATGTTCCAATTGATCTACTAGCGGTGGATGAAGCGCACTGTATTTCACAATGGGGACATGACTTTCGTCCAAGTTACCTACGTTTAGCTGAGATCATTGAGCAATTTCAGCAGCAACCGGCAGTTATTGCATTAACTGCGACAGCAACGCCTCAAGTAGCAGAAGATATCCTTAAACAATTGCATATTCCAAAAGAGAATCAAGTCCAGACGGGTTTTGCCAGAGAGAACTTATCCTTTCAAGTGGTTAAAGACCAAAATCGTGATGTCTTTCTATTAGAGTATTTGAAATTGAACCAAGGACAATCAGGTATTGTTTATGCAAGCACTAGAAAAGAAGTAGAGCGGATTTATCATTTACTTCAAAGCAAAAAAATCGCTGTAGGGATGTATCATGGTGGGATGAATGAGAAACAACGTAATCATAATCAAGAAGAATTTCTATTTGATAAACTCCAAGTAATGGTTGCAACCAATGCGTTTGGTATGGGGATCAATAAAAGTAATGTCCGTTTTGTTATCCATGCTCAAATTCCAGGCAATATTGAATCTTACTATCAAGAAGCCGGTCGTGCTGGTCGAGACGGACTTCCAAGTGATTCCGTGTTATTATATGCACCGCAAGATCTTCAAATCCAACAGTTTTTTATTGATCAATCCGAAATGACGATCGACTATAAACAAAAAGAATATATGAAATTAAGAGAAATGTCTCAATATGCCAATGCCCAAATGTGCCTTCAAAAGTTTATTTTACGTTACTTTGGCGAGAAAGGGTTTGACTGTGGTCGGTGTTCTAATTGCTTGGATGAGCGGGAATTAGTGGATATCACAGTGGATGTTCAAAAAGTACTTTCTTGTGTGAAGCGAATGGGTGAAAAATTTGGTAAGGGCTTAGTTGGGAAAGTCTTAACTGGCTCCAAAGATCAAAAAATCGATCAGTGGCACTTTAATCGTTTGCCTACTTATGGCTTGATGAAGGATCGGACACAAAAAGAAGTCAATCAACTAATCGACTATCTAACAGCAGAAAGATACTTGAATCCATCAGATGGACAATATCCATTGTTGTCTGTTTCGCCAACAGGAGTCCAAGTTCTGTTAGGACAGCAGACAGTTTTTAGAAAAGAAGATCAGCGCGTTCGCAAGGTCGTAGTCAATGACGGACTCTTTGAAACCTTGAGAGAATTAAGAATGGATCTAGCGCAAGAAGCAGGAGTACCGCCATACCTGATTTTTTCAGATAGTACTTTGAAAGAAATGTGCGAAAAACTACCTAAAAATTCAATTCAGTTACTACAGGTAAAAGGTGTAGGTCAGAATAAATTGGATAAATACGGCGAAAAATTTCTGGCGGCAATTGAAACATTCAAACAATTAGAAGAAAAAGATTCAACTATTCATTGAGTGTATTGAATCAATTAAAAAAAGTTAGAGTTCTGCTCTAACTTTTTTATTATCTGTTGATTTCATTTAGGGTAAACTGCAAAGCGCTGATCTTTTAACGGAATGATTTGGATCGGTTCTGCATAAAAGTCAGCAAAGGTTTCTTCATTAAATAATTCACTTTGAGTGCCTTTGGCGAAAATTTCTCCATCTTTCAAGAGCATTAAGTGATCAAAACAGGGCAAAATCTCTTCTGTGTGGTGAGTAACATAGAGCAATGTCGGATGATTTTCTTGCTGGGCAATCCGTTCAATTTGTGATAACAGTTTTTCTCTTGCAAATAAATCTAGACCGTTGCACGGTTCATCGAGAATCAATAATTCTGGATTTGTCATCAATGCTCTGGAAATCAATACTAATTGGCGTTCACCTTGAGATAATACTTCATATTTTTTACCGATCAGTGATTCACCGCCAGCATTTTTCAAAATTGTTTTTGCTTGTTCTAGCTCGTCCTTACTATATTGTTGGTAAAGACCGATACTAGCAAATTTTCCGGAAAGGACGATTCTTTCAGCTGTTTCCCAGTTCTTCATACGATACTGTAAAGCTGTACTGACCCAACCAATTCGTCGTTGCAGCTCGGGGATCGAAGCTTGGCCAAATACTTGATCTAAAACCTCTAAGCGTCCTTTAGATGGCCACAAGTAGCCGCAGATCAATTGTAGTAGTAATGTTTTGCCAGCGCCGTTCAGTCCGAGAATAGCCCAGTTATCAGTTGATTCTACTGACCAATTTACGTTATTTAACAACGACTTTTTATCCCGAATAAATGAGACGTTTTTAAATTCAAATGCTTTCATACTAACTCCTCCTTTGCCTTATTTTACCATTAAAAATCAGGATTAAAAGAGACTCGTTTGAAAAAAATTGAAAGAAGAAAACACTGTCAAGAAAATTTCGTTGACAAAGCTTTCATCCCCCTGTATAATTGCTTTTGTTGCGTTATGAGGTGATGAATATGAAATGGTCTTTACTAGAACTAAACAAATACAAAGACAAACCGTGTGATTTTTCAGAGACACTAGATTTGAAAGAGTCCCTGATGAGTAGAGATAATTTGATTCTAGATGTTAGTCCCGTTAAAGCAACCGGGATCTTAACAGTAGGAAAAGAAGAGTATTTGCTTCATTATAGAATTGATGTTATTGTAACAGTTCCATCTTCACGTTCTTTAACACCTGTTCCTCTAACACTTGCGATTGATGTTGATGAGGTCTTTATGACTCCTGAACAATATCAGCAAAGAGATGAACGTTTGGCAGATGAAGAAATCATTTTGTTGGAAAAACCAACAATTGATTTAGATGAGTCAGTCGAAGATAACATTCTTTTGTCTATTCCAATCCAAGTATTATCAGAAGAAGAACAATCAAGTCAGGACATGCCTAAAGGTAATGACTGGGAAGTTCTGTCTGAAGCGGATTATGCACAAAAAAGACAAGAAGAAGCACAACAAACAATGGATCCTCGTCTTGCTAAACTATCTGAATTATTCAGTGATTCCACTGATGAGGATGACAAGCAGTAAGATTGGAATATATCGTGCATTTTATGCACACATCTTTACAAGGAGGTGGAACACTAATGGCAGTACCAGCTAGAAGAACTTCAAAAGCTAAAAAGGGCAAACGCCGTACTCATTACAAATTAACGATTAAAGGTTTGAATGCATGTTCAAACTGTGGTGAAATGAGAAAAAGCCATCACGTATGTCCAGCATGTGGTCATTACGATGGAAAAGACGTAATCTCTAAAGAAGCATAAAACATTTTTTTGAAAATGTTAAAATCCCTTAGGCTAACCATGGAGCCTAGGGGATTTATTTTTTTACTAAAGATAATCGATTTGAGCGACAATTGTCTGTAATTGTCCAAATTAAAAAAATAAACAAGAATAAATAAAATTAATTGAACTATTTTGTTTTCATATCAAGCATTCTACGTTATAATGATGTAGATTATAAGAAAATTCTAATGAACTTCTTTTCAAAGATAGTGGGAGGATACAAGATGACAAAACAACAATTTGGTGTAGTCGGAATGGCTGTAATGGGAAAAAATTTAGCCTTAAATATCGAAAGTAGAGGCTATTCAGTTGCTCTATTTAATCGTACAGGTTCAAAAACAACGGATGTCGTTGAAGAACATCCAGATAAGAATTTTAAAGCGACTTATACTATTGAAGAGTTTGTAGACTCTATTGAAAAACCTCGCCGTATTATGTTGATGGTTCAAGCTGGTTTTGCAACAGATGCGACGATTCAAGAATTATTGCCTCATTTAGATAAAGGGGATATCTTGATCGATGGCGGGAATACTTTCTTTAAAGATACGATTCGTAGAAATGAAGAATTAGCTAATTCAGGGATCAACTTTATCGGGACTGGTGTTTCCGGTGGTGAAGAAGGTGCGCTAAAAGGTCCTTCAATCATGCCTGGTGGTCAAAAAGAAGCTTATGAATTAGTAGCGCCGATTTTAGAAAAAATTTCGGCTAAAGCAGAAGACGGCGAAGCATGTGTTACCTATATTGGTCCTAATGGTGCTGGTCATTATGTTAAAATGGTGCACAACGGTATCGAATATGGTGATATGCAGCTGATCGCTGAATCGTATGACTTGATGAAAAATATTCTTGGTGTTTCAGTTGATGAAATGGCAGAAATTTTCAAAGAATGGAATCAAGGGGAATTAGATAGTTATCTTGTAGAGATCACAGCAGATATTTTGACACGTATTGACGATGAAGGAACAGGAAAACCAATCGTTGATGTTATTATGGATGCTGCTGGCAATAAAGGAACAGGTAAATGGACAAGTCAAAGTGCTTTGGATTTAGGTGTACCATTACCGTTGATCACTGAGTCAGTTTTTGCGCGTTTCATTTCCGCTTATAAAGATGAACGTGTCAAAGCAAGTAAAGTTTTAGCAAAACCTGAAGCACCTGCATACCAAGGTGATAAGAAGGAACTGATCGAAAAAATTCGTGAAGCTCTTTACTTCAGTAAAATCATGAGTTATGCGCAAGGGTTTGCTCAATTGCGTGTTGCTTCTGAGGATTACAAGTGGGACTTGCCGTTTGGTGATATCGCTAAAATCTGGCGTGCAGGTTGTATCATCCGTGCTCAGTTCTTGCAAAAGATCACTGATGCATACGATAAAAATCCAACAATTGAAAACTTACTGTTAGATGAGTACTTTATTGATATTACCAAACGATATCAACAATCTGTTCGTGACGTCGTATCAATTGCCGTTCAAGCGGGAGTGCCAGTTCCAACGTTTGCATCAGCTATTGCTTATTACGATTCTTACAGATCAGAGCGTTTACCAGCAAATCTGATCCAAGCCCAAAGAGATTACTTTGGTGCACACACGTATCAACGTACGGATAAAGAAGGTACTTACCATTATAGTTGGTATAACGAAGAATAATATGTTGGAAAACCATGGGATACAAAGATTTCTCATGGTTTTCTCTCTTTAATATGTTAAAAATGGGTTGTTACTAGCTTTTTGAGTTAAAAGTGGGTATAATGGGTAGGCTTTAAGATAGCTTTTAAAGAGAAAGGACAAATAACCAATGAGTAATATTCTAATTATTGAAGATGAAAAAAACTTAGCGCGTTTTGTAGAACTGGAGTTGAAACACGAAGGTTACACTACAGAAGTTCACTACAATGGACGTACTGGTTTAGAAGCGGCTTTAAATAATGATTGGGATGCTATCCTTTTAGATTTAATGTTGCCTGAATTGAACGGGCTTGAAGTTTGTCGACGTGTACGCCAAGTGAAAAATACACCAATCATCATGATGACCGCACGTGATTCAGTGATCGATCGTGTATCAGGCTTAGACCATGGAGCAGACGACTATATTGTAAAACCATTTGCCATAGAAGAATTGTTAGCACGCTTACGCGCATTACTTCGTCGAATCGATATCGAAGGAGATAAAAACGTGGCCAAACAAACAACGATTACTTATCGTGATTTAACGATTGAAAAAGAAAATCGTGTTGTTCGCCGTAACTCTGAAATGATTGAACTCACTAAGCGTGAATATGAATTATTATTAACATTGATGGAAAATGTAAATGTTGTATTAGCTCGTGATGTACTATTAAATAAAGTCTGGGGTTATGAAACAGAAGTCGAAACAAACGTTGTCGACGTTTATATCCGTTATTTACGTAATAAAATTGATGTTCCAGGCGAGGAGAGCTACATTCAAACTGTTCGTGGAACAGGTTATGTGATGCGCTCGTGAAAACAGTAAAAATGAAAAAAGCAGTAAAAAAAGAACTGAAGGGGCCCTCATTAACAATCAAGTGGGCTTCTGCAAGTTCTTTCTTCATATTTGTAGTATTTACTATTTTTGCTGTGATTACTTATAAATCTTCCGTGAATCTAATCGTTGAGAAAGAACGAGAAAATGTTGAAAGAACCGTTGCCGAGGTAGGAAATCGTTTAGCCAATGCCGAAGAAAATCTTACAGTTTCTGATGTTTATGACAGATTAAAAACGCCTAGTGTTGATGAAACGGACTTAGACAATAAAAAGATCTCCGTAGAAGGATCACTGATGGAGATGGATACTATGCTTTCGGAGTTAGGACAACCAGCACTGTTTTTATCTGTGTATGATAAGAACGGAAAGTTAGTATTCGAAACACAGAAGGTTCAAAGCAAACTGGTGAAAGAAGAAAAGCAAGGTGCTGAAATTAGGACATTAAATGACAAAACCGGTTTTTTGATCATTCAACCTGTATACTCAAAAGATAACAGGGAACAAGTCGGTTATATACAAGCTTTTTATGAACTATCTTCTTTTTATGACATTCGAAATCGTTTATTGCTAACACTAATCGTTTTAGAAATAATCTCATTGATTCTAAGTAGTGTTTTAGGATTCATTTTATCCACTTACTTCTTGAAACCATTAAAGGTTTTGAGAGATACAATGGATACTATCAGAAAGGATCCGCAGTCGGATATCCATATGCCGGATATCCACTCTAATGATGAATTAGCTGATCTGGCCGAAATCTTTAATGAAATGTTGGATCGTATGAGACGTTATATTGAGCAGCAAGAGCAGTTTGTGGAAGATGTTTCTCATGAATTACGCACACCAGTTGCGATTATTGAAGGACATCTGAATTTACTTAATCGCTGGGGGAAAGAAGATCCTGAAGTCTTAGATGAATCTTTAGAAGCTAGCTTGCAGGAAATTGTACGTATGAAGAGTTTAGTTCAAGAAATGTTAGATCTTTCTCGTGCTGAACAAGTCGATGTTCAGTATCCAAACCATACATCCAATGCCAAGCAAGTTGTTTATCAAGTGTTTAACAATTTTAAAATTTTATATCCGGATTTTGTTATTACGTTAGACGATGACTTACTGCAGGAAGTAACATTAGGGATTTATCGAAATCACTTTGAACAGCTTTTGGTAATTGTTCTGGATAATGCAATGAAATATTCAACAACTCGCAAAGAAGTTCATATTTCAATTTCAAAAACGTTAAGTGAATTTGAAATTGCTATCCAAGATTTTGGTGAAGGGATTCCAGAAGAAGATCTAGCTAAAATATTTAATCGCTTTTATCGAGTTGATAAAGCCAGAGCACGGAATAAAGGTGGAAATGGTTTAGGGCTCTCGATTGCTAAGCAACTTGTAGAAAATTATAAAGGAAGAATAGATGCTGAAAGTGTTGTTCATCAAGGAACGATTTTTAGGATTTACATTCCAATAGTAGAAAAAAATGAAAATGCAGAGTAGAGGTTAAAAACCTCTACTTTTTTTAAAGCATTTAACCGAATAATGAGCTTGAAATGATGCTCAATGATACAGAAAAAACGAATACTAAAATAAAGTTCAATCGATTTGTTCGCCAAGAAAAAAAAGAATCAAAAATAGACATATTCTAGTTGCATTTTATAATAAGTATTGTTATATTTATACATGTTCTGGTGATTGAACTTCATTCGTATAAAGAAAGAAAAAAAGATTTTTTTCTTCTTGACGAACGAAAGATAATTATGATAGAATAACAAAGTTGTTAATTCAAAACAGCTAAAACATCTTGAGAAATCAAGAAAAAAAGTTGTTGACAAATAACAAGTAACCTGATAAACTAATGAAGTTGTCACGAAACAATTGATGACATCGAGCAGAAAAAAACTTTGAAACTTTTTTAAAAAAGTGTTGACATCAAATCAAAGATTTGATATGATATAAAAGTTGCTGCGAGGTAACACAGTAGACCTTTGAAAACTGAACAAAGTAAGACGAACCAAATGTGTAGGTTGTTTTTACAACGGTAAAAACAAACAACAATTTTTAACAAGCAAGCAATATGCTAGCAACCAAATGAGCTTATCGATCGCAAGATCGTGTTCAACTTTTATTATGAGAGTTTGATCCTGGCTCAGGACGAACGCTGGCGGCGTGCCTAATACATGCAAGTCGAACGCTTCTTTTCTACCGAGTGCTTGCACTCATTTGAAAAGAGGAGTGGCGGACGGGTGAGTAACACGTGGGTAACCTACCCATCAGAGGGGGATAACACTTGGAAACAGGTGCTAATACCGCATAACAGTCGACACCGCATGGTGTTGATTTGAAAGGCGCTTTCGGGTGTCACTGATGGATGGACCCGCGGTGCATTAGCTAGTTGGTGAGGTAACGGCTCACCAAGGCCATGATGCATAGCCGACCTGAGAGGGTGATCGGCCACACTGGGACTGAGACACGGCCCAGACTCCTACGGGAGGCAGCAGTAGGGAATCTTCGGCAATGGACGAAAGTCTGACCGAGCAACGCCGCGTGAGTGAAGAAGGTTTTCGGATCGTAAAACTCTGTTGTTAGAGAAGAACAAGTAGGAGAGTAACTGCTCTTACCTTGACGGTATCTAACCAGAAAGCCACGGCTAACTACGTGCCAGCAGCCGCGGTAATACGTAGGTGGCAAGCGTTGTCCGGATTTATTGGGCGTAAAGCGAGCGCAGGCGGTTTCTTAAGTCTGATGTGAAAGCCCCCGGCTCAACCGGGGAGGGTCATTGGAAACTGGGAGACTTGAGTGCAGAAGAGGAGAGTGGAATTCCATGTGTAGCGGTGAAATGCGTAGATATATGGAGGAACACCAGTGGCGAAGGCGACTCTCTGGTCTGTAACTGACGCTGAGGCTCGAAAGCGTGGGGAGCAAACAGGATTAGATACCCTGGTAGTCCACGCCGTAAACGATGAGTGCTAAGTGTTGGAGGGTTTCCGCCCTTCAGTGCTGCAGCTAACGCATTAAGCACTCCGCCTGGGGAGTACGACCGCAAGGTTGAAACTCAAAGGAATTGACGGGGGCCCGCACAAGCGGTGGAGCATGTGGTTTAATTCGAAGCAACGCGAAGAACCTTACCAGGTCTTGACATCCTTTGACCGCTTGAGAGATCAAGTCTTCCCTTCGGGGACAAAGTGACAGGTGGTGCATGGTTGTCGTCAGCTCGTGTCGTGAGATGTTGGGTTAAGTCCCGCAACGAGCGCAACCCTTATTGTTAGTTGCCATCATTCAGTTGGGCACTCTAGCGAGACTGCCGGTGACAAACCGGAGGAAGGTGGGGATGACGTCAAATCATCATGCCCCTTATGACCTGGGCTACACACGTGCTACAATGGGAAGTACAACGAGTCGCTAGGCCGCGAGGTCATGCAAATCTCTTAAAGCTTCTCTCAGTTCGGATTGTAGGCTGCAACTCGCCTACATGAAGCCGGAATCGCTAGTAATCGCGGATCAGCACGCCGCGGTGAATACGTTCCCGGGCCTTGTACACACCGCCCGTCACACCACGAAAGTTTGTAACACCCGAAGTCGGTGAGGTAACCCTTGTGGAGCCAGCCGCCTAAGGTGGGATAGATGATTGGGGTGAAGTCGTAACAAGGTAGCCGTATCGGAAGGTGCGGCTGGATCACCTCCTTTCTAAGGAATATTACGGAAACTTACACATTCGTCGCTACTTTGTTCAGTTTTGAGAGGTTTACTCTCAAGTAAATAGGTATTAAGGGGCCTTAGCTCAGCTGGGAGAGCGCCTGCTTTGCACGCAGGAGGTCAGCGGTTCGATCCCGCTAGGCTCCATTAGTAACCAATGAGTTACTAAGTATTGTTCATTGAAAACTGGATATTGAAGTAAAAAAGTAATCAAAACAAACCGAGAACACCGCGTTGAATGAGTTTTTTAAGTAAAATAGTTCGAATGCTTATTTTATTGGTCACGCCTCTATCGCTAGAGAAACGAACCAAACAAAACCGATCGTAAGATCGTAAGGTTAAGTGAATAAGGGCGCACGGTGGATGCCTTGGCATTAGGAGCCGATGAAGGACGGGACTAACACCGATATGCTTTGGGGAGCTGTAAGTGAGCTATGATCCAGAGATTTCCGAATGGGGAAACCCAGCATCTTTTATAGGATGTTACTATTCAGTGAATACATAGCTGGATAGAGGTAGACGCAGAGAACTGAAACATCTAAGTACCTGCAGGAAGAGAAAGAAAATTCGATTCCCTGAGTAGCGGCGAGCGAAACGGGAAGAGCCCAAACCAACAAGCTTGCTTGTTGGGGTTGTAGGACTCCGTTATGGTAGTCTGTCAAGATAGTCGAAGAACCTGGAAAGGTTCGCCAAAGTGGGTAATAGCCCCGTAGACGAAATGTTGGCAACACCTAGGAGGATCCTGAGTACGGCGGAACACGAGAAATTCCGTCGGAATCCGCGGGGACCATCCCGCAAGGCTAAATACTCCCTAATGACCGATAGTGAACCAGTACCGTGAGGGAAAGGTGAAAAGCACCCCGGAAGGGGAGTGAAATAGATCCTGAAACCGTGTGCCTACAACAAGTCAAAGCCCGTTAATGGGTGATGGCGTGCCTTTTGTAGAATGAACCGGCGAGTTACGATTGCATGCGAGGTTAAGGTGAAGAGCCGGAGCCGCAGCGAAAGCGAGTCTGAATAGGGCGAATGAGTATGTAGTCGTAGACCCGAAACCATGTGATCTACCCATGGCCAGGTTGAAGGTGTGGTAAAACGCACTGGAGGACCGAACCCACGTACGTTGAAAAGTGCGGGGATGAGCTGTGGGTAGCGGAGAAATTCCAAACGAACTTGGAGATAGCTGGTTCTCTCCGAAATAGCTTTAGGGCTAGCCTCGGAATTAAGAATGATGGAGGTAGAGCACTGTTTGGACTAGGGGCCCATCTCGGGTTACCGAATTCAGATAAACTCCGAATGCCATTCATTTATATCCGGGAGTCAGACTGCGAGTGATAAGATCCGTAGTCGAAAGGGAAACAGCCCAGACCACCAGCTAAGGTCCCAAAATAACTATTAAGTGGAAAAGGATGTGGGGTTGCACAGACAACTAGGATGTTGGCTCAGAAGCAGCCACCATTTAAAGAGTGCGTAATA